>JBARDK010000089.1:0-4310 GCA_049795075.1 Nitrosotalea sp.
GTTCATATCTACCATTGTATAATGTTGATCTGCAACCAATACAACTTTTTCAGTAGTGATTGGCTCAAAGAGGGCAAGAGAATAGTCAGAAAACACATTTTGTTTGTGAAATACATAGCTGAATATCCAAGAATAGACAGGACTTGCAAGGATTGTAGTCTTGTTGTCGTTGTCCTTTACATGCTGCAAGACAAATGAGGTTGCCTGGAACTCGCTTGATGTCATATTTGTAGTTACGAGTAACAGAGTACCTACTAGGCCAAATACTCCTATGCCCAAGACCACGACAAGTGGAAAATTTTTGTTTATATTTTCTCTTTTGACTCGTCCAAGAACTTTTGCTAGTATGATAGATGCAGATATGCAAAATACAGGCAAGACGGGAATCCAATAAAAATATTGGTTGTATCCCAAGGCAAGAAGGAAAAGTATGAAAGGTATGAACCACGCCAAAATAAAATAATCTTTTCTGTAAATGCAAAAAGCAATACCCCCAATTCCTAAAATAAATAAAACAGGATCCATCTGGAAAAATAGATATGATATGTATGGCAAGCCGTAACTGTGCCTTTCTGTTTGTCCAAGTACATCTTTAGTCCAAAGATCAAACTGCCCAGTTTCAATACTCTGAAGAGGCCAGAGAAAAGGAATCAAAAGCACCGGAATTAGCCAAAGCCCCACAAGTTTTGGCCTTTTTTCATTGTTAAAGTACACAATACCTGCAATCAGAGGTATCATCGCAAATACCGGAATTTTGGTAAATATTGCCAATCCTAGACAGACGCCTGAAAGCAAAATCATCAGGTTTTTGTGATTGGAGTTTTTTGATTTTAGGGCAAGCAAAATTGACAACAGGAGAAATGGCAACAATATTGAATCAAGAAGTATTTCCCTTACAAGCCAGGTGATTGGCATGACAGTAAACAGCATGGATGAAATTAACGCAACTTTTGTTCCATAGCGATTTTCTGCAATCTTGTAAATTAGAAATGTATCAACTATTGCAAGTATTCCCATTATAACTCTGGGCACTAGATACAGCATAGATATGGAATTTGGACTTGTGGATACATGAAGAGAGCCTGGAAATCCAATTAGACCTAGAACTGATGCCAGAAAAATTTGACCAAAGAAAGGATGATCATAAAAAAATGACTCTTGTGGACCAAGACCTGACAATACATGCATGGCTCTCCTCATGTATACCCCCTCATCGAAGAAAATCTCTGGAAATTCTACAGCGTTCCAAAGATGAGTAAATCCAGATAACACCAGTAATCCTAAAAGAATCCAATTAGCTCTTTTGGAATTGATTTGGTACACTCTTTGAGTTCAATTACATTGTTAAAATTGCTTGTCATTTCAATGACAAGGTATGACTTTTCTCCTGTCTAATTACAATCAAATCTTCCCAGGTCTGAATCAGACAAAATCTGTTTTGAAGAACTATTGCAGGAATCTTGGAATCTTTTTAGCAATATGCGATATAGATATTCTGCCAGGCCCCAGAACTATTATTGTCAACAAGATGATAAACGCCAAGAGCTCAAGTTCTATTCCTCCATTTCCTGAAAACGATTTTAACTTTTTTACGTAGACTATTGCCCCAAGCATATCAATTGCAATAAGGCTGCTTGCTATTCTTGATAGCACACCAACGATAAGAAGAATCCCTCCAAGCAATTCCAACAGACCTATGAGAACTGCCATCTCTGCAGGAAGACCCAAACTTGAAAGAAACGCTCCAAATCCACTACCAAACTTCATTTGGCTGTGAACCATGAAGAAAACGCCTACTACAATTCTCAATCCAAAATGTGCAACATCATGCAACATGTGTGTTCTAAGAGTAGCCTCAGCCATTTGGTATCATTCCCGTTTACAGTTATTATTAGTCTTCGTAATTTACTTTTTAGAAAAATAATTGGCGCACCAAAATAAAAAGGAAAAGATTGGGTTTACCCTGAAGTTGTTCCAGAGTTTGATGAGGGCAAGCTGCTTCCTGAGCTTGTTCCATGCCCGTTAAGGTCGTGCCATATCTGATTTATTATTCCCTGTGTATCATGCAAGTTATTCCAGACATCTGTTGACTGGGTACCTTGGTATTGTCCCGTGCCAACAGGACTCAGTATACTTTGAGCATTGTTAAGGTCTGTCTGTGCCTGGCTTATCTGGGTACTGTACTGTCCAGAATTTGGATTTGACTTGATTGCATTAAGGGCTGCCTGCTCTACATCAAATGCGGACTGGGCAGCAAAGTGGAAGTTTGTACCACTCTTACAACCATCATACTGACAATAGCTTTGCAGTGCCGCCTTGAGTTGTGTAGAATTTGTTGCAGAGGATATTGCGGCAGCCAAGTTACCAAGATTTGTCTGTGCCTGGCTTATTGTCTGGTTGAGCTGAGTTGTGTCAAATCCCCTCAAGTAAAGTTTGTGGGATCTGGTCTGCGTTTGCTGTATTGCAAACTGGAAAGATGCAATCTTTGCTTGTGCAGATTGTTGCTCTGCAGCAAACATGCAACTTCGCTCTGTGGTTCCAAGACTAGTCATATCACTTCTTAATTGTGATCTTTCCGTCTTTGTTGGTGTGGATGTCTTTATTGCATGGTTTAGATCAAGTCTTCCAGACTGGAAATCTGCTCTTAGTGTTGGCAAGTCTGTCTTGAACTGTGTCTTGTTATCATTGTTGGTGTCAGTTGTCACTGTCTGCAAATCAGTTGTTATTTTTGAAGAATCGGCACTGATTGCAGTACTGTTGATGTTTGGTATGACACTAATTGCATCTCCAATGTAACCAGTAAGATAGTTTGCCTGACACGTTACTTGTGCAAGGGCGGCATTCATGGAATCTTGTTGTACAGTAGCTGCTCCACTTTGCGTGGTTGCAGTCTGTGCAAATGCAGCTGCTGGAATAATCAACAAGGCACATGCCATCAACGCGGCATATTGCATTTTTGTATGCATGAGTTGACTAGAGAATTTTGTTTATAAAGAATTGCGCAGCTTTGTTAGTTAACAATGTTAATTTATGTTTTTATGTACTTGTTGAAATTGTACAAAATTTATTTGTAATCTGTATTTAATTTTTCATACATACTAATTTTTTAATATGAAATAAAATATTTTCTGCAATCAATTACAAGTATTTCACGGATTGATTTATTGTAAGACTTTAGGTTTTCATTTGCCAGATTCTAGTTAAAGATTATCTTTTTTCTCCACCCAGACACAAAGAGAGCTATGCCGCTTGCAATTATTATCATTCCAGCATATACCATCACATGACCTACAGTTTGCACTAGATTTTCATTGCAGTGACAGTTAAAGGGCTTGCCTGATATCTGTGCAGGACAATGACAACCAACAGTTGTGTATGATCCATATCCCAGTACCGCCATCAAGAGTCCCATAACAACAAGTATTGCGCCAAGAGTTTTCATCTATATCATGTATAGTGTAACCATCACTTAAAAAAATTAGTGCGTTTAGAGTTTAACACATTACTGCAATAAATCCCCACAGGTCTTAATCTAAAGGTTGATCCTGCTGGACTTGGTCACCAGACTGGATTTTCCTGCACAGTATCATGAACAACACATTCATCATCAGGGATAAATGAGAATTTTCATGAGGGTTGTTACCCATACCTTGGTTGGTCTTGTCCCCTACTATGACTGCGTTAGACAGTATATCAATATCGACAATCTCTATCCCCCTTGCCATGCTTATAATTAGCAGTTTGAAAATAAAACGATTGTTGAACGGTGTTAGTGCACATTGTTCTTGAACAATGGATAGCAATTCTTTATAGATTAACAAGCGTAGATCTGGTGATATGATGATAATAACGGATGAGGAATCATTTGAGGAAGTATGGGTTTCTAGTAACTATACGACTGTATTTTGTACAGAAGAAGAAAAGCAAAGATATCTGCACTTTTTGCAGTCAAGAAAGGCGATACCAAGTGGCATGAGTATTGTTATAATCAAGCGAAAACTTGACAGGCGACACACCAAAAAAGAGATCATGAGTGCAACACCTGACCAGCTTAGAGAAATGATTAATTGATTATATCATTGAATATTTTATAAATGCGGTTCATGTTTTCCCTAGATTGTTTTTTCGAGAAATTTTGGTCTAATGAATTATAACACACATACCAGATTCTTTTTTTGAAGATGAGTCAAGCTATGCAAAAAGACAAGAAGATGTTGTTGCTCTCTTTTGTAGCAGCTGGTGTAACAGTAACTGCTGGAATAATGCACCTGCAAATGGTGCCAATGGCAATATCTGATGAAATGGGAGAA
>JBARDK010000090.1:0-7992 GCA_049795075.1 Nitrosotalea sp.
AGTATATATAGATTATCACTATTTGTAGGAATAAATGATTAGGAATGTGTTAAAGTACCGTACTAAAGCCAAATATGATCATAATCCTATTCAAATTCAATATGAAAGACACATTTGGCAATAAAAAGAGTAATATAGTTAGGATGGTATAGTTTTATCAATGAAAATAGGAAATTACTTTGTACCCGAGATGAGATTAAATGAACTCCTAGCAAATACTTTAAAAAAAATCTACTCCCATTTCAAAACTGAGGCTATACAATCAAAAGATCTTGCAGGATTACTCGGTTACAAATATGGAACAGAGCCGACTTTATTCAGAAAGATTCATTCTATGATCGCATATGGAGTTTTAGAAGGTAGAGGAGTTTATAGTATCACTAAATTAGGTGAGAATCTACTATATCCTGAAAACCCAGAGATCGAAAAACAACTAAAGACAAATGCAGTAATGAATGTCGAATTGTGGAGAAAACTATATGAAAAACATGGTATGGAATTACCAAAAGAAAGCTTATGGGTATCAATCCGATCTATAACTGGCGTAGATCCTGAAACTGCAAAGATCCATTCCAATAGAGTCTATAAATGGTATATGGATGACATGGCATCAATTTCTAAAGAATATGTCCTAATAGAACAAGATACAACTCAGGAAGAACCTTTAAGATCAAATACTCCTATAGTAAATAAGGAACAATCTATGTCTCAATCTCTCGAAAAACAGACAATCTCATTTGCAAATAAGTACTCAATTACCTTACCAAAAGGTGATGTAAAAACAGAGTATGAAAAATTTGAGAAATATATGAAACTTTACCTAGAAAATGAAATTAATCAAGGTCAGGAAAATACTACATCCCAGAGTTGATTCAACTCAATACAACCCCCGAAATTGAACACCAAGAATTGTATTTAGCTAAACCCCAAGTTCTGAACAGAAGTCGATATCAAAACACTTATTATTTGAACCTGAAAAATTTCATTAAATGCCAAACATAGGCCAACTTAACAAACCACAAAACAGGTTAGAGCCTGTTGAGGGAGTCATAGGCAGCATAAGCGAACCAAGAACTGTAAACCTCAAGATGGGTGGACAGGCTCAAGTTGCGGATGCAATGCTAAAAGATGACACCGGAGAGATCAAGCTTACCTTATGGGATGCACAGATCAAGATGGTAAAACAGGGTTCAAAGATCAGAATTGAAAACGGATACATCTCTACATTTAAAGGAGAAAATTCTCTTAATGTAGGCAAGTACGGTAAGCTCGAAGTACTAGAATTCTAGATATATCTAGACTGATTCCTGTTCTTTTTCCAGTCTATTACGCCAAGTATTATTCCAGCGATAATTACAATTATCCCAATTATTAACATAAAGCCTGCGGCAGCTAGAGGTACAATGTTTTGATTAAATGACGAGTGGGGGTCTGTTAGTGCCTTTGAATTTTCTGGGTTCTCCGTGAACATGGTCTCTACTGTTACTGATGAGTTACCCGTGTTTTCCACGTTGAAGCTATACGTATCTACCTTTGGTATCATGAATGACTTTATGAATATTGGTTCTCCTTCTTCAAAAGAACCAAATTTGTCACCAAAGATGTTTGTAACATTTATTGCAACTTTGTCATCTGGTTTGTAATCTGTCATGTAAAGACCCCACATCAATGGGACCTGAGATGATGAAGTGGTATGGGAAAATGTATATGCATTTCCAGGATCAATTGTTTCTTTTTCTGATACTTCGTCGAATATGTTTTCTGGTGACGGAAAAAACCCACCCTTACCAGAGCTTAAACCTACTCTTTCCATAACAGAATAAGACATTATAAAAGCAACAGCTATCAACGCTGCACCTATAATCATTACAATTGGTCCACGTTTTTTCATTTCAGCTGATATACCCTAGTCTCTTATCATGTTGTGACATGGGCAGTGATTCTGGCGACGATCTACCGCCCATTTGTTCCTCAATTGTTTTAACAAGTTGTTCTGTATCTTGCGCTTTTTTTGAAATGCCAACTAGATCTAGTTTAAGGTCAAGCATCTTGGCAAGAGTTTCAATAACAGCTTTTGATGCCTTTGCATCAACCACATAGCCTGAAGTTTCTCCAAGCAGACAAACACCAGTTATGTTCTTTCTCTTTCCCACTCCAATTATCAATCCATTCATTCCCGTAATACTTCCACTATTCATTGAATGAATTTCATATTTTGGGAATTCTTTTACGACTTCAGACGAAGTGCTTGTACCATAAACCTTTTGAGTTTTTGTAAATGCTCCTGTGATATATGCAGCAAGTGTATAGATCGTCTTCACACCAAGTTTTTCACAAAGCTTGGTTATCTCATCTGCCATATCATACTCGCTTTCCGGGCTGATAGGTTGGGCATCTCCGCTGAGAAGAACAAGATCACATGATTTACTCTTGCAGTAATATAGCGTATTTTTCATAAGGTCTGCAGTCCCATCGGATTGAATCAAGACTTGTGGCGGAAATGATGATGAAAAGATATTTGCAAATGGAATTCCCGTCAATTCTTCAATTAGATGATCAACTGCAAGCTTTCCAACATATCCACTTCCCGGCAGACCGCAGATTAGTGAAGGATTCTTGAGTTTTGGAATCTCAGTTACTTCCACAATAATTCTGTTAGGAAGCGACATAGCTTACGGAAAAAAAGTTATTCAATATTAATGAAGCGTATGATTACTATCTTCGTTTTGATTTTGATCTTCGTGCTTTTGCCTTTCTTTTTGTTATTTTTCTCTTTGCTGCTTTTCTCCTTACTACCTTTCTTTTTGCTACCTTTCTTTTTGCCTTTTTAGTTCGTGTCTTTGCTCTTCTTGTTTTCTTCCCTGTGGATTTCTTTGTCCTTGTTTTGGCCACTCTTCGCTTTTTGACTCTTTTTGATTTCCTAGATTTTCTCTTGGCCTTTCTTGCCGCTTTTCTTCTCTGAGCAATAGCCTCTTCCAATCTCTTCTCGATTGATTGCAATGCCTTGGTTGTTTGAGCCTCTCTTTTAATCAAAGATTGAACTCTTGGTCGTAGTACCAACTCTGCTTTCTCGCTGGACTTTAGCTGTTCAAGTAGTCCAGGTTTTGCATGGGTTTGTTTCCTTAATTGCAAATCAAGTTTTGCTTTTTCCTTTCGTAAACCCTCAATCTGTTTTGCAAGTCTGGCCTCTGCCAACTCACGTTCCTTTAATTGTGCATGCAATTCAATTATCTTTTCACCGATGAATTTTAACCGCTCTTGTGCAGATGTCTTTTCTTCTGGTCCACCGTATTCGCTTTGCTGCTTTGCGCTATCTTGCGCATCTTGTTCATGTCTTAATCGTTCTTCAGCTGCAATCTTGAGCCTAGATATGCTCTCCTTTTGCGCCATGTATTGATTCAGCAGTTGCGCCACATGTCCAATCTGCCTGCCTAAAGATTCGTTTTTTCTTGCTAAAGATGCAAGCCCTGATGATGATCTCCTTTTCTTTGAAAGGGCCTCTTTTAGATTATTCTCGCTTTTTCTTCGTAATTTTGTAACTTCAATCTTCTTTACTTTATATGATTTAGTGAGTGTCTCCAAGGATGCCATGCGTTCTAGAGCCTTTGTAATCGATTAAGTTTTTGTTATGATGAGGATTTGACATAAGAGTTAATATTTTTTACATATTTTCTAAATTTTTTCGTAAAATTTTAAACGCGATCAGAGATAGAGCAAGTAGATTTTATTTGGCATTGACAAGAAAAATGCATGGAATTTCATCCATCACAGATACCCATTTCCAAAACATTTGAGATTGAAAATGAGTTCAAGGCACCTGAGATTGCAGCTGAGATGATCAAGTTGGGATTTTCAGCACAGAAAGGAGGGTTTAGAGTAATTATGACCAAAGATAAAGACGTAGCAAAAAAAATTGGGTTTACAGTTATGAATGAGCTTAACTTGGGCCTACGAAAGGCAAAACAAGAGCGTGACATAAGGTATTGGATCTACAGCCATGATAAAGATCATTTTGCAATGGTATTGATAAGCTCGCTGGTCTTAAGTTCCCTAGGTTTCTGATTTATCAAAGATGAGTTCGATCTTGAGCTTTTTTGACACGATGTCTGCCAGCAAGATGCCAAGTACTGCTCCAGCAATGACTGTTGTTGGATATTCCTGTAGTAGATATAGTCTGCTAATTGAGACAAGAATTGGATACAGCCATATCAAATACTGCCCTCTAGGGAATCTTCTTGATAATGCGTATCCCACAATGAATGCAAAGATTGTTGTTCGTACTGTATGACCAGCTGGGAATGTACCATCTATCTGGCATGGAACTCCAACATCGGCCCCAGATTCTATCGATAAATGTGCTCCCAAGAACTCAAGGTCTGGTTTCTCATACCCTGTGTAGCATCTAAGATATGCTGAAGCTATGGTTCCTATTAACAGCGAAATAAGAAGTATCAGGCCAAGGCGCCGGGTACTTTTCATTATAAAAAGTATTATGGCAACAAATATCGGATACAAAACCCAACCAATCTCAGAAAAGATCTGCATAGTAAGATCTACAGTAGTATTTCCCGCTAGTTTTTGCAATGAATTTTCAAAGATGTTATCCTGGTAGAACAGAATTTTTGCACCTGCCAGACATACAAACACCAAAAATGATAATGCTAGAAGGAAAAATGTTCTACTTCTTACATCAAAAAGCCACTTTTGCAAAGAAAGATCCTCCTTGTATTGACATGTATACATTGATCGAAAGCCAATCCATATTAAAATGCCGTCAATTTTTCTAGAAGATTCTACATGATCCGTTGCCTGACTAAAAGATTTTAACCAACCCCAAGAAAGGATCGCCGTGAGAATCCTCACTCTTGATGATTTTGATACTAAAGGTAAGACTGTCTTTTTGCGTGTAGATATGAACTGCCCAATAGATCCTGCCAGTATGAAGATAATTGAAACAAGCAGGATCAAGGAATCTACCGAATCCCTCAAAGACTTGGAGGGAGCAAAGGTTGTGATTGCATCACACCAAGGAAGAGTAGGTAACAAGGATTACACGGGGATGGAAAATCACGCCAAAGTTTTAGAACAGATCTTGGGCCGCAAAATAAAATATGTTGAGGATGTAATTGGATCGGACGCCCAAAACGAAATTAAAAATATGAAAGATGGTGACATAATCTTGCTTGATAACTTGAGGCTTTGTGCTGAAGAGAATTATGAGTTCTTATCTCCGGATGCATCACAGACTATCATGGTAAGTCGGCTCTCCAAATTGTTTGATCTGTGTGTTCTTGATTCTTTTCCAAGTTCGCATCGATCCCATCCATCAATCATAGGATTCGCACATGTTCTTCCCGCATGTGCTGGAAGACTAGTAGAACGCGAGGTAAGAAAGCTTGATGAGATAATGACTATTACAAAAGGACCTCATGTTCTAGTCCTCGGAGGATCAAAGGTAGATGACAGGCTTGAGGCAATAAAGGAATTGATTCTAAATGGACGAGCTGATCAAGTACTGCTCACTGGTGTAATAGCAAATGTGTTTCTAAGAGCACAAGGAAGAATCAAGTTTCCATTAGGAATAAAAAGAGAAGAAGAGGTTGTGCAAAAGGCCCATTCTCTCATAGGAGAATATCCCGATGTCTTTTCTGTTCCAGTAGACATTGCAGTAGAAAGAAACGGAAAGAGGGTAGAGATAGATGTTCGTGAGCTTGTCAAGGGTGACAGTATATTTGACCTCGGTCCAAAAACGGTTGAATATTATCTAAAGTCAATACAAGGTGCAGGCACCGTATTCATGAGTGGCCCTGCTGGATTTTTTGAAAACGAGAATTTCAAGTTTGGAACAGAAGCCCTTCTCAGGGGAGTGGCTGACTCTTTTGCCACAACCATAGTAAGCGGAGGTCACCTAACAGCTGCCCTGAAAAGATACGGTCTGACAGAGAAGATCAACCACATTAGTACTGCTGGCGGCGCACTGGTACTGTATTTGACTGGCGTAAAGCTCCCAATGATTCAAGCCCTAGAAGAGGCAGCTGCAAGATATAGGAGCTAAATAGTTGCCTTGCACTGAGAGTTTGGACATACTTGCGGTTCTAGTTTACCCAAGTAAAATTCTTGGTTACAAGACTTGCAGTTATGTTTCTCAATTACATCGAAGATCTTAAACCACTGAGTGGTAAAGTTCTGGGCAATAGGCCTTATCAATCCATCATCATGGAGTTGTTTAAAGTATGTCTCCATGTCATCTATCGTAAGAGAGGTGTCAAGTCCGTCGCCCTGTAGAAACTCAAAAATCTCATCATTTGTGAACCTGAGATTAGGATCATTGAACTTTTCAAAAATTATTTTTCTTATCTGAATAGGTATTGTCACTGTTTGGGTTGTCAAGTCAATACAGACCCGAGGCCTCTTCTTTTATCTTGTCTGCAGACTCGGTATCCTTTAGTTTCTCTAAAAGATAAGAATACAGGCCAGATTTTAGAACCTTAAGCGATAACAGTGCACACTTTATTCTGGCAGGTCCAAGGTCATGCAGACCAAGGTTGTCTAGTATGTCTTCTTTAGTGAGCTTCTTTACCTCTTCAAAGTTTTTTCCCATAATAAGTTCAGTGAGCATTGAGGCGCTAGCTTGACTTATCGCACATCCTTTTCCTGTGAACTTGACGTCTACTACTTTACTTTCCTTGATGTTAATGTGCATCTCAAGTTCATCACCACAAAGTGGATTGCTGTCTCTCTGTGTAATATCAGGGTTTGTCAGCTTGCCATAATTTCTTGGATTTCTGTAATAGTCTAGGATTATCTCTCGATAAATGTCTGCACTACTCAGAGTCTAAACAACTCCTTTGCCCTATAGAGCGACTTGATGAAAACATCTACTTCATCCTTTGTATTATAAATATAAAAGCTTGCGCGAGAAGTCGCAGAAACATCCAGCCTTTCCATTAGTACCTGTGCACAATGGTGTCCTGAGCGAATGGCAACTCCGTCTTCATCAATTATTGTTGCAAGATCATGTGGATGAATGTCTCCCAGATTAAATGATATTACACCGCCGCGTTTTGCAATATCCATTGGTCCGTAAAGCTTTATTCCTTTTATCTGAGAAATCTTGTCAATTGCATACTTTGTTATCTCCATCTCATGCTCACGTACCTTATCCATCCCTATTCTTTCAAGGTAATCAATGGCAGCAGCAAATCCAATCACATCTGCGATATTTGGAGTTCCTGCCTCAAACTTGTAAGGCAGATCGTTCCATGATGTTTCATACTTGTGGACCTCACGGATCATGTCTCCTCCGCCATTAAATGGAACCATACCTTCAAGCAATTCTTTTCTTGCCCATAGTACACCAACACCAGTTGGTCCTAACATCTTATGAGCAGAGAACGCAAAAAAGTCACAATCTAGTTTTTGCAGATCCACTTTGAGATGGGGAACAGATTGGGCGGCATCAACTAGTACTCTGGCTCCTTTTTTCTTACAACGTCTGATAATTTCTTCAGAGTTGGTTATGGTACCAAGAACATTTGACATCTGACTGAATGCAACAAGTTTTACTCTACCAGTTTCCAAATATTTGTCAAGTTGATCAAGCAAGAGTTCACCATTGTCATCAACTCCAATGTACTCTAATTTTGCACCTTTTTCTTTTGTCAATATTTGCCATGGAACAATATTGCTGTGATGCTCATATTCTGTTGTAACTACAATGTCATCTTTGTTAACATTTTGTCTTCCCCAGGCATAAGCGACCAGATTTATTGCCTCTGTTGTACCTCTAACAAAAATTATCTCTTCACGGCTCTTTGCATTGATGAATTTTACAATCTTATCCCTGGTACCCTCATATGCTATTGTTGCCTCTTCTGCCAATTCATGAACTGCTCTGTGAATGTTTGAGTTGTAATTTAGATAATAATTGCTTATAGCGTCAATTACTTGGATTGGCTTTTGCGTGGTTGCTGCGTTATCAAAGTAGATTAA
>JBARDK010000091.1:0-3141 GCA_049795075.1 Nitrosotalea sp.
ATTTAAGCGATTGCAATCGATTGCAAAAAATGAGATAAAAGGGTCTACGGGGAATTAAAGTATTTTAGCGCATCCTGAATTGTATTTATCTCAATTACTTTCATCCCATATTTGCTCTCCATTATTGGTGAGAGTGGTTCTTGCTCTGTAGTACATGTTTGATATGTTATAGGCCCCTCGTTTTTTTCACTGCAATTTTGAACAGAGCTAACTGCCTGCCCTTGAGGTACAAGAAATATCTTTGCTCCATATTGGCCTGCCGCATCAGCCTTCACGTCTGCTTCCCCTATTTGCCCTATTGTACCATCGGGTTGGATTGTACCAGTCATCAACACCTGATTGTTGATTTGTTTTCCAAGTAGTTCTGAAACCAGCAATACCGTCATAGCCCCTCCTGCACTGCCGCCATCAACAGCCTGCAAGTCTTGATTATTTCCAGAACTAACTGAAAAAATTACATCTTTTTTTGACAGGTCTATTCCAGTAACATTTTGAGCCACCATGACAGCAGTGTGTGCAGAAGACTGGAAATCTACTCCTGTTGGAATGGCAGTATTAACTAGTACAAGCCCAGTTCCATCTCGAATCTCGACTGTAATTTTCAGTATCGAGCCCTGGTAGCTTGTGGTTTCAAAGAACCCATCACTTCCGATGACTGGTGTTACGGCTACAGCAGATATAGATGCATTATTTTCGTTAGGAGTCAAAGATTGTGCAGTTATGCTGCGTACCTGTTGCAACAATAGATTGTATTTAGATTGTAGAGTATCATATCTAGTTTGAAGATCATTTATCTTCTGCAACAACTGTGGGTTTTGAGTTTGTGCGCCAGACATATTCAAAATGTTTGATTGAGACTGAACTTCAGAAGTATGCAATATACCATGGTCAATCAGATACTGAACGGCCATCAAAAAATCAGAATCGCCGGTCTGGTTCTGTGACCACCATCGTGCGGTATTTTTAATCCAGCTTGGTATAGAAGGTTCTTGGGCAGAGGCTTTTATGGAATACCCCACAGTAATAGATGCTATCAAAACTAGTGATAATGTTATAATTGCGAGTTTTTTCATAACTAGATTTCGATTCATTTGGTAGATCCATTTTCTCAATTATAAATTTTAGCCAGATTCTCCAAGAATGATTGGCAGGAAAATACAATTCCGTTCTTAATTGTTTAGCTTTTGTTCTTTCTCATATTGACAACAAAGGCAATTAACGAAGCTCCATAGATTACCCCATTAATGCCATAGAACTTTATCCAATGGAAGTCAAGTTGTTGACCACAACTTTGTGTTTTTTCCTCAGACGATCCCACCTTCACAGAACTAGATGAGAGTGGTTGGGTTATGTTACAATTGATGTTTGTAAGTGTGTTATACCATACCAAAGAAAATGGAATCAAGGCTGCATATATGACAATGAGAATAATCAGTCTTAGTTTAATCGAGCGCCTGTTTTGTCGGATCATATCACGTAATACTTGTTCTACCCCCACAGCGAGGACATATCTCTTGTCCATGATCGAGAAAGTCAGACGGTTCCATCTGGGATATTCCTAAGATTTTCTTTTCATACCATTATTTAATCTGAACTATTGAAATGTACGTCTAGATTTTTGCCAATCCATAGAAAAATTCTCCAAATTATAACGCAGTACAACATTTGCAAAAAATTTAACATTTGGACAAGTAGTTTCCTACAAATCAAAATTATCAGTTTACAGAATTTATTTACAGCGGACAAGATCATCAGAGCACAATTTTCCATTTTGTACATATGAGAATGACCACAATAGATAAAATCAAAGCATATCTTCTAAAAATCAGATGGATCCGATAAATACTGCCGTAATTGTCAAACTTGAGCCTGATTTTTCAGAAGGAAATGTCAGTTACAACCCAGACGGCACTCTTAATCGAGCAGAAACAAAGAACATACTAGGCCCACATAGTGCCATCGCTGTTTCTGCAGCATTTTATGCCAAGGTAAAGTATGGTGCCAAGATCTCAATAGGCACCATGGGACCGCCTATGGCTGAATCCATGCTACAACAGGCACAATTGATGTCTAATGCAGATGAGCTTTGTCTCTATAGTGACAGAATCTTTGCAGGAGCTGATACACTGGCAACTGCAGAAGTTCTCAAGGCAGGAGTACAAAAGATGAATGGAAAGATGGACATTGTATTTTCTGGGCACAGAGCCTCCGATGGCGAGACTGGACAAACAGGTCCCCAAACAGCATGGAAGCTTGGAATGACATTTCTTGGGCACGTGATAGACTATGAGATAAATCTAGAGAGTAGAACAGTCATGGCCAAGAGACTTGTTAGAATGCAGGGAGTTTACGATGTCGTTGAAGAGATTGAAGCTCCACTTCCGGTTTTTATTGCAATAGATCCTTCATACAAACCCAAATTCAACACAGTGTCCCAGCGATTAGCTTATGAGAAATACCAAAAGGAGGCAGGCGAGCGCGCTCAAAACTTTAAACAGTATCTAAAAGTATTCAATGCCGCACAGATAGAAGCGGATCCAAAGCTTATTGGGATATCTGGCTCGCCAACTATCGTATACAAAGTAGAGCGCATACCAAAAGGCAAGGCCGCCAGACAAGCTGAAATTATAGACGGTTCAAACCAAGAACAGATTCGCAAAGTTGTTGCAAGGTTGCGACAGTCCTTATCTACAGCGGTGATAAAATGACAGAAGGAGATTACAGACACGTTTACATTGTAATAGAGCATGAAGAAGGAAACATATTACAAGTAAGTCTTGAAATGCTTGGAGAAGCAAGAAGAATACTAGATGATTTTAACAAGAGATATTCATCTAAAGAAAAAGTTGTCGCCGTTTTATTGGGATATAACATAAAAGACATACCAAAAACTTTGATTCAACATGGAGCAGACGCAGTGATTTGTGCAGACAATCCAGAATTGAAATATATCAGAAATACAATTTACACCAAGACGATATCGCAGATAGCATTAGATAGAGATATAGCAGCAAAGATAGAACCAGAATATGCAGTACAATTCAAGAGGCCCAGATACATGTTCTTTGCGGCTGATAGCATGGGAAGACATCTTTCTGCAACAGTTTTAGCCAATCTAGATTCCGGTCTTGCATCAGACAT
>JBARDK010000092.1:0-42998 GCA_049795075.1 Nitrosotalea sp.
AAAACCTGATAAAAAAGCGATTGTGATTTTTAATAAAACTAAAAGAAAACAAATCTCTGTAATGATTGATGATGTCGTAAAAAATCACTCACTTGAAATACTAGAGAAAACAAAAAAAGTCATTCAAATTGGAATAATGCCTGATGCTGATTTTGATAACCGTTGTCTGAACTGTTGTTTTAGAAAAATTTGCCCTGTCGGATCCTTAAATAGTGAATGATAATTATTGGAAACCACTAAAATGAGGCGATTAAATACATAAAACTGAATAAAATAGGCACAGTTTAGCCTGTTCTAATTGCGGTCAAAAAGACAAATCCATCATAACAAGGATTGAAACTCAGAGCTGTATGTATACTATAATTCAAGATTATTGTCAAAAAGACAAATCCATCATAACAAGGATTGAAACTAGGTCCCGCACTGGTAATGTCAAACCTGATTGAATGTCAAAAAGACAAATCCATCATAACAAGGATTGAAACAAGTAGCCGCCGCCAGCACACCAACAAGAACAATAGTCAAAAAGACAAATCCATCATAACAAGGATTGAAACTATTAGAAAGCAACATGAAACAACGGAGTTTCTTACGTCAAAAAGACAAATCCATCATAACAAGGATTGAAACTTCTAACCTGACAGGTTATAACAGTACCACGCCAAGTCAAAAAGACAAATCCATCATAACAAGGATTGAAACTACTATATACCTGATTCCTGGCTGCTTGTTCCAATAGGTCAAAAAGACAAATCCATCATAACAAGGATTGAAACTTAAAATCAGAAGGGTAATAGACATCGAGATCAGTAAATGTCAAAAAGACAAATCCATCATAACAAGGATTGAAACGCTGTTTCTATAGGAATAGCTGTAGCTCAGTTTGTTTAGTCAAAAAGACAAATCCATCATAACAAGGATTGAAACTGCCGCATCAATAGGTCAAGTCCTAACACTGTTAAGTCAAAAAGACAAATCCATCATAACAAGGATTGAAACTCCAAATAAAAAAGGCAATAAACTATGTTCTGATAAGTCAAAAAGACAAATCCATCATAACAAGGATTGAAACAACATAGCCAATATGCAAAGATATAAGGATCTAGGCTTGTCAAAAAGACAAATCCATCATAACAAGGATTGAAACGCCAAATACACAATAGGCCTATCCGTACTAGAATTATGTCAAAAAGACAAATCCATCATAACAAGGATTGAAACATAACATGCATGATTGTATTTGTTCAGAGTGCATCCAGTCAAAAAGACAAATCCATCATAACAAGGATTGAAACCAGATTGGTTGAGAGTTGATATTAATGCAACAACTGTTGTCAAAAAGACAAATCCATCATAACAAGGATTGAAACTAGACTTTAAGAATTCTAGAAAGAAAAAAACAAGATCGTCAAAAAGACAAATCCATCATAACAAGGATTGAAACGAACCGCTGTAAGTATATTCGTAGAAAGTATTTGAAGTCAAAAAGACAAATCCATCATAACAAGGATTGAAACCATACTCGACGTTGACATGATATGTGACAATACTTGTCAAAAAGACAAATCCATCATAACAAGGATTGAAACTTTCTGGCTGTTGGTCTTGGTAAACGGGGTATTCTGTCAAAAAGACAAATCCATCATAACAAGGATTGAAACATGACGGCTCTACCGATGGCAGTTTAGATATCATGTCAAAAAGACAAATCCATCATAACAAGGATTGAAACAAGGAAAACAGGCTTGAAATCATTAGAGATGTTTTGTCAAAAAGACAAATCCATCATAACAAGGATTGAAACAACATGGAGCTTGATGAGGAAGGAGATACCATGCTGGCGTCAAAAAGACAAATCCATCATAACAAGGATTGAAACTCATAAATGCCCAATCAGACGAGCAGGCCAAGACTCAGTCAAAAAGACAAATCCATCATAACAAGGATTGAAACTAATTAGGTTTACAGTCATAACTTCTATTCTTGCTGTCAAAAAGACAAATCCATCATAACAAGGATTGAAACGGTACAAGTCGGCTTTGTGTAGCTCCTCATCTGATAGGTCAAAAAGACAAATCCATCATAACAAGGATTGAAACATAAAATGGACTGAATACACACTATAGAATTATAATTTGCGTCAAAAAGACAAATCCATCATAACAAGGATTGAAACTGTAACTCTGCGTATAGTCCACGCTCTCGTTGTCGTGTCAAAAAGACAAATCCATCATAACAAGGATTGAAACCAATTGGGACACCTTGATTCAATCCTGGTTCCATCGTCAAAAAGACAAATCCATCATAACAAGGATTGAAACTCCTTCGGCGTCTACGGACATCGTTAGTTCTTCAGTGTCAAAAAGACAAATCCATCATAACAAGGATTGAAACCGGCAAGATTGAAGCAACTGGAGAACACCAAGAACAGGTCAAAAAGACAAATCCATCATAACAAGGATTGAAACTGGATAACGTCGGGGCTAACGTCTGGGCTAACGTCGTCAAAAAGACAAATCCATCATAACAAGGATTGAAACTAGTAGGTGAATTGATTAGATTCATGTCCTGAGTGACGTCAAAAAGACAAATCCATCATAACAAGGATTGAAACTAAAATGGGCGTAGGCACTTCAGGCGCTTCAATCAAGTCAAAAAGACAAATCCATCATAACAAGGATTGAAACTTGACTGAACTCAGAATATCCAATTCTCCAATATCATGTCAAAAAGACAAATCCATCATAACAAGGATTGAAACAAGTCGGGGTCTGTCTTTGACATAGTTAAGAACTCGTCAAAAAGACAAATCCATCATAACAAGGATTGAAACGAGAACCAGCACATGGAAAATGTGTAGATAAAATCGTCAAAAAGACAAATCCATCATAACAAGGATTGAAACTCACAGGACGAGTTAGATGAGCTTGAGGGAAAAAGGTCAAAAAGACAAATCCATCATAACAAGGATTGAAACGTTGCACTTGTACAGTATTTTTTGAGCCGCTTGTATTTTGTCAAAAAGACAAATCCATCATAACAAGGATTGAAACTTTATCCAGTATTGGGCTTTGTTTTTTGTAAGTGGAGTCAAAAAGACAAATCCATCATAACAAGGATTGAAACACAAGCTTCTCTCTGAGATAGGGTAATTCGTGTTTGAGTCAAAAAGACAAATCCATCATAACAAGGATTGAAACACCATGCCGACCAAACAGGCAAAAAGGAGTTCCGTTGTCAAAAAGACAAATCCATCATAACAAGGATTGAAACAATTGATTTGGAGCTAGTAATTGAAATGTTCCCCACTGTGTCAAAAAGACAAATCCATCATAACAAGGATTGAAACGATAGGAGTGAAAGTGATCTCTCAACCATAACAGGTCAAAAAGACAAATCCATCATAACAAGGATTGAAACCGACATAGGCTTTCTCTTCTGGAGTAAGGCCCTGAGTCAAAAAGACAAATCCATCATAACAAGGATTTCATTTCGTGCCTGTTATGCAACGTTTCTCTAAAATCTAACATCCTGAAAGGTTGTACAAAAATTTTCAAAAGTCTGTAATTGTTCCACAAGGATTTTCATTTTGTGCCTGATGTGAAACATTCTATTAAACTCAAAGGTTTAATTGAAGAATGAATCGATTGAGTATTCATACTTGGATGCAAAAATCATACTTTATGTAGCAGTTGCAGTAGTTATTGCGGTTGTTGCTGCATTTGCTGCTCTGCCGGGTTCAGGTATGATAAAAAATTTTGTACCACAGGGCCCAAACGTTCCTACCTCACTTACAGCAGTCTCAGCTCAGGTCACGCCTCTCTCTATAAGCTATAACGGAACCTCGATTGTTTCAGCTAGTGAAAAAAGTGCAACATTGCAAACCAACTTTTACATTACAAATCCAAACAATACCACGATAATTCTTGAATACATAACTTATGTTATCTACGATGATGGAACAGTGATTGGACATGGCCAGGTAGGACAAGCATTTGAAGACAGCTGGGAAGGTTCCAATTACTATCCACTTGTAGCAGGAACCTCATCAAATATGGGCGATAGCACAATCATTGAAAACACTGGAAACTATCCAAATATCTGGTCTGAACTGGAAAAAGGAACAGCAAAGATTACTGTTTCAGGAACAGCCTACTATGCAACAAAGAATGCGTTTAGTGGCAGTGACTTTACACAAAATTTCAACTTTACAAAAGCCTAGTTTATTGTAATGCAGGGTTGTACCTGGATCGCATGAATTTCACCAAGTAGACAAAGCCAAGAATTATCCATGTTAGTATCATTAGTCCCCAAACAAACACGACAATCTGTTCTAAGCTGAGGTCATACTGCCCCATGATTGTGGTAACCTGTGATGGTATTACAAGCTTTAACTGGTATAGTGGAAAGAGATACGGATTGATATTTTGATTATTGACAAGTAAGTTATTTCCAAGTAGTTGTACTATTGCATGCCAGCCAAAGAAGAATGTAACAAAAAAGAAAACAGTCTTTCTGCCAATTGCCTTTTTGTATCCTCGCTTTTCATATCTTTCAAGTCTTTGTTTTACTCGTGTAAGTTCTGTTTTTAGTTCTTCAACAGACTGTTGGCGTACAACTTTTCTTTTAGATGGTTCTATGTACGTAGAGATTAATGATTCAAGGTATTTTCTGTCAGAGATATACAACGGCTTGTCTTCTTGAAGCATACTTAGAATGTAGGTCAATCTACCATTGTCTCCTTTCTTTGCATCAATCAAGTGTAACACATGTTCAATTAACTCATCGTCCATCGTAATCACCTATGCCTCAATACAAATTAAGTCGCCAGGTTCAGTTTTAGATAACCTTATCAACATTATCAAGCTCCTTTGGAAAAGGATTTTGATTATTCGTGAGACTAGCCTACTTTCTTTAGGAAATTCATGATGGGCTCTCTGTCCGTGTCTGACAATGATGAGAACCCCTCCAATAGCTCACGTTGAACCATCAATGATTCATCTAGCGCCTTCTTTATATTATTGGTATCAAACGGAACCAATCGGTCTATCTTCCCATCGCTATATGACTCGATATATCCTCTTAACAGCAAGGAAACAAAATTTGGAGCAATATCAAGCAATGTAAGAACTGACTTTTTTAGATCGTTGTCTTTTGAATTGGAATTTTTCTCAAAGAATTCATTAATAATTCTCACTCGTTCTTCTTTTATCTCCGATAAAGAGGCAGCAACCAACAAACCTCCTTCTGTTAACTTGTAATATGGTACTCCTTGTTCTTGAAGTGCCTTGGGTCCTCGTTTTATCGGAAGCCTGCCAGATTCTTCAACAATGCCCAATGGTAAAAGGATCTCATCCAGATCCCTGAAGATCCCAGAATAAATATTCTGCCAGGTGGTCCCAGTTCTTTCTGCAAGTTTATGTGCTATGGCAGTTCTAGTTTTTTTTGGTGGCAGAGTCTCCACTGCAAGATGCATGATTATTCCGCGTTGACGCATGGCTTCACCTGTAAACTGTTTATTTTTTGTCTTGAAGGTCCGAAAAACGGATAACCTTGGAGCGGATGTCCCTGACTTTGTCATTTGCTAATCGTTTTCCATTAATTTTGTATAGCATGTAAATTTGGAATTAATATATTTATGATTTAAGATTATCATTTTGTGATAGTATCATACTTTACATAGATATAAGAATTTATGATTTTGAAAGAATTGTAACAAATTATGACTTTTCTAATTATAATACATTATTTGACTGCATAAAAAATTCAAGAAATATGATTAATTTTCCATGTTTCCCAGTCTTGCCAGTGTCAGTTGATACAAGATTGTGAAATGAATTTACATTGGTTAGTGTAGAGAATTTCCATGTTAAAGTCTCCAGAAGAACTTGTGAAAATGATACAAAAATCCAACTTGATTCTAGTTGATTGCAGATCTTACAAAGAATATTCAGAAGGGCATATTCCTGGGGCAGTTAATGTTGATCTGTTCTACTATCACTGGCTTGATACAACACAGGACGGCATAAAGTCATTTGAGAGGCAGATGAAAAACCTCTTTTCATTCATGGGTGTAACAAAGCAAAAGACTGTAGTGTTTTACGATGATGTTGCAGGTATGAGTGCAGCTCGGGGGGTTTGGCTCTTGATGTATTTTTCACATCCCCATGTATTCATGCTAAATGGCGGATTTAAGAAATGGCAGAGTCTTAGGCTGCCTATTGAAACCAAGACCAATGGCTCTAGACCAGCCAAGTTCTCTGGCAAAACTAACAAGAAAATTCTAGCTGGGTTTGAATACATCAAGAAGAATCTTGGCAAGGCAAAGCTAATTGATGCAAGAACAAAAGAAGAATACGAAGGCAAAGTCATACGTGCAGCAAGAAAAGGCCACATACCAAATTCCGTTAGTACTGATTGGACATTGAACATCAACAAAGATGGTACCATGAAATCGCTAGAAGAACTTGCAAAGTTATATCGATTCTCAAAAAATGATGAGATCATAACTTACTGTCAAGGGGGTTATAGAGCGGCAAACTCATTTGTGGCACTAAAAATGCTCGGCTTCAAAAACGTAAAGGTGTATCTTGGCTCTTGGGGCGAATGGGGAAACAGGTTAGATCTTCCGGTTGAAGACTAGATGATTCTAGATATTACAATACAGCAAATACAACGTACGATGATCGCACAAGAGATTTCCTATTTTTTGAAAAAATGAAGTGTGGTTTTATAAGAATTAGATTAATATATCCACGGCAAATGAGCCTTAATTGATGCTGCTGACAAAGCGTTCAAAATTATCGCTTATTATCATAACGGCGGGGCTGACAATCGGATTATCAACCTTCTTTACAACTCATTCTGCATTTGCTGCAGACACTACTACAACAAGCAGTGGTTTGACTAAACCATTACTTGCTATTGCTGCAGCTATTGCAATTGCAGGTGGTTTGATAGGTACCGGTAATGCACAACAAGGTATTGGTGCTGCCGGCATGGGTATCATTGCAGAAAAACCGGAGAAGTTTGGTCAGGTACTATTCTTCTTTGTCATTCCAGAAACATTATGGATCATCGGATTCGTATTGGGAATAATATTACTGCTAGGTATCCTGTAGTGGTTTCAGTAATGAGCATAGAGACTTTCCTCCTTGAGATAGAGAATAGAAAGAAAAGGGAGATTGACAGTCTCGATAAGGATCTAGCAGAAAAGAAATCTAAACTTCAAACAGAATTGAATATCACTGTTAAAGAGATTCAAGAAAAGTTTGCAAACGAAGCAAAGGTCAAGTCAGAAAGAGAACATGCTAGGATAATTGAGGCAGGGAAACTCGATGCAAAAAAGATCATGTTTGGTGCTATCAATGCAAACATGCAATCAGCATTTGATGTCATCAGAAAAGAAGTTGAAAATTATGCCAAGAGCTCTCAATACAAAAAAGCTCTTGAAACTATGGTGAACAGCTCAAAGAAAAAGCTCGGACAAAATATTGTTGTTCACTGCCGTGATGAGGACAAATCCATATTGAAGGATATGGGTGTAACAATAGGCAAGTCCATTAAAACTCTAGGTGGCATAGTTGCAGAAAACAAGGAAGGAACAAAAGAGCTTGATCTTACTTTTGAAGAATTGCTACGAAACAACGAAGACCAGATCAAAAGCTTCCTTTCGGAGAGAATGTAATTGCCAACATCGCAATATGCATCATCCTTTGGTCGACTACAAGCATTTTCCATAAACCTTCTCTCAAAAGACGCAATACAGAATCTTATGAAAGCAAAAGACGAAGGAGAGATGGTAAAGATTCTTGAATCAACTTGGTATGGCCCAGAAATTGAAAAAGCAGCAACTTTATTCAAAGACACAGATCTTTTAGAGGTTGCACTGAACAGACATCTGGTTCTTGTAAACAAGATTGCGCTAGAGGCAACGCCGTTTAATGGCAAGTCTGCAGTACGTGCATATCTTTCAAAGTGGGATATTTACAATATAGAACTAATTTTGTCTTCAAAAATCATGGGCAGACCAATAACTGAGGTAGAATCATTTTTGGTATCAAGCAGAAACGTTCCAGCCGGAATCTCGGCCGGAAATATTCCTCATGATGACATGAAGGTCATACTTTCACAGAACAACGTAGAGGGAGTCATAAATCAACTAGTCAAATACAATTATGGTACCATCCTGATGCAGCATCTTGAGACATATCAAAAGACAGGAAACCAAGGACCAATGATGTCTGCACTGCAAACTCATTACTATCAGAACCTGTTGGAATCACTCAAGTTCTTCCAGGGTGACGAGGGCATGATTCGTGATCTCTTTAGAACAGAAATAGACAAAAAGAATGTTCTGAGCCTTCTGAAGGCAAAAGAATCTAACCTTGACAAAGACATACTAGGCAAGCATATTGTAGATGGAGGAAAGATCTCGAAAAATGAACTCTTGGAGATCTATAACGCAAAGGATGTGCCAGAAATCGTAGGCAGAATCGAGAATCGCTTTATGTTAGTTAATGCATTGGCTCTATACAAGAAATCAAAAAGCCTAATTGATTTTGAAGTTGCTTTGGATAAATTCATAAATTCTGAATATGTGAACAAATTGAAAAATATTGCATTATCAATTGGAACAATATTCTACTTTATTCTTAAAATGGAACAAGAGCGTGAAAACATTAAAAGAATTGCATATGGCAAACATTACAACCTTTCAACCGAGCAGATCAACTCGTTATTACTAATAGAGTGAGATAATGTCGACACAAAAAACACAATCAAGCGGCAAGATCGCGGTGGTAGGAGAGCGTGAGCTTGTGATAGGATACAGGCTTCTTGGAATCGAAGATACCTTTCTAGTAAGTGGTGAAGAGGCCAGCAAAACTATCCAAGACTTGTATCACTCAGGAAAGTTTAGTCTTATTATTGCAAGCGATGCTGTAAGAACTGTCCTTCCAGCAATCTTTAGGAAAAAGATCGAGGCATCAATAGAGCCACTAGTTCTGTTCATGCCAGCCCTGGAAGGAAACATTCAAGAAGAGTCAATCGCGGCACTGGCAAAGAGGGTGTTAGGAATAAGTATCCCTACAAGTTGATGATAATAAATGAGTGATGGAATAATTTCAAGAATTTCGGGTCCGGTAGTTATCGCTAGTGGACTTGAGGGAGCCCAGATGTTCGACGTCGTCCGTATCGGTGATATGGGGCTAGTCGGTGAAATAATTAGATTAGAAGGAATCAAGGCAACAGTACAGGTTTATGAAGACACTACAGGTCTGCGTCCAGGCGAGAAAGTAACCAATACAAAAAGACCGCTTTCAATGCAGCTTGGCCCAGGTCTGCTTACTTCAATTTATGATGGAATTCAAAGACCACTAGATGTTCTAAGAGAACAAAGTGGAGACTTTATCAGCAGAGGAAAAGTGATCCCCGCTCTTGATCAAACCAAAGAATGGGACTTTGTTCCACTGAAGAAAAAAGGAGATGATGTATCTCCTGGTGAAATAATTGGTCAAGTTCAAGAAACTCCACTTATCATGCACAAAATTATGGTACCATACAATGTTGAGGGCCAATTGTCAGAAATTTCCGAGGGCAAGTTTACAGTTAACGATATTGTTGCAACTGTGCAAAACAGTGTCAAAACAGATATCGGTCTTTCAAGCTGGTGGACCGTAAGAACACCAAGACCAGTTCTTCGAAAACTTCCACCAGAAGAACCATTACTTACCGGTCAAAGAGTACTTGATACATTCTTCCCTGTTGCAAAGGGTGGAACAGCTGCAATTCCAGGTCCATTTGGAAGTGGAAAGACAGTAACTCAACAACAGCTTGCAAAGTGGGCAGACAGCAATGTTATCGTGTATGTAGGTTGTGGTGAGAGAGGAAACGAGATGACCGAAGTTCTTTCAACTTTCCCAAAACTTGAAGATCCGAAATCAAAAAGACCATTGATGGAACGTACCATTCTTGTAGCTAATACTTCTAACATGCCAGTAGCAGCAAGAGAAGCAAGCATCTACACCGGAATCACAATGGGCGAATACTATCGTGATATGGGTTATGGCGTCGCCTTGATGGCAGACAGTACTTCAAGATGGGCAGAGGCATTAAGAGAAATCTCAGGTAGATTGGAAGAGATGCCAGGTGAAGAAGGATATCCAGCTTATCTTGGTAGAAGACTTGCAGAATTTTATGAAAGAGGAGGCAAGGCAATTGTCATCTCTCCAGAAGAACGTGTTGGCTCTCTTACCCTTGTCGGTGCAGTATCACCTCCTGGTGGAGACTTTTCGGAGCCGGTCTCTCAGAACACACTTAGAGTAACTCGAGTTTTCTGGGCACTTGATGCAAGCTTGGCATCAAGAAGACACTTTCCATCAATTAACTGGCTTACAAGTTATTCATTATATGCAGATGACATGGGTGATTGGTACAAGAAGAATGTCGCAGCTGAATGGACAACACTAAGAAAGGAAGCGCTTGAAATCCTGCAGAGAGAATCAGAGTTGCAAGAAATCGTTCAACTTGTCGGTTATGATGCATTACCAGAACCAGAAAAGGGAGTTCTTGATACCGCACGAACAATCCGAGAAGACTATCTACAACAAAGTGCATATGACGAAGTGGATACATACACATCAATTAGGAAACAATTCCTGATGCTATCTGCAATCATAGAATTTGGTAGAATGGAAACAGAGGCAATCAAGAAAGGAATTCCATCTACAAAGATAGGAACATTAGAATCAAGAAAGATGATATCAAAAATAAAATGGACAAAAGAAGATCAGGTTGAACAGCTAATTAAGGACTTTAAGAACAAAATGAAGCAAGAATTTGAAAGTCTCTTAGTGGAGGTTACACGCTAGATGTCTACCATATCATACAAGACAATTGACAAGATTGCAGGTCCGCTGATGTTTGTACAAGGAGTAGATAATGCCGCTTATGGTGAAATGGTAGAAATAAAACTTGTAAATGGAGAAAGAAGACAAGGACAAGTTCTTGATACAAGACAAGGACTTGCAGTAGTTCAGGTATTTGGTTCAACTATGGGATTGAGCACCACTGGAACTTCAGTCAGGTTCCTTGGGGAGACTGCACAGATTTCAGTATCAGATGATATGCTTGGTAGAGTCTTTGATGGACTAGGAAATCCAAGAGACAATGGTCCAAAGATCGTCTCAAAACACAAAGTCGACTTGGTCGGCTCTGGTATCAATCCGTATTCAAGAGAAGAACCATCTGAGTTCATTCAAACCGGTATGTCCAACATAGATGCAATGAATACTCTTGTAAGAGGTCAGAAGCTTCCAGTTTTCTCTGGTGCAGGTCTTCCTCATAACCTGCTTGCATCACAAATTGCAAGACAGGCCAAAGTTCTTAGTGCCTCTGAGAATTTTTCAGTAGTCTTTGCAGCAATGGGAATCACAAGTGAAGAAGCAAACTTTTTCATAAAGCAATTTGAAGAAAGCGGTGCACTTGGCAGAACCTCGCTTTTCCTGAACTTGTCATCAGATCCATCAATGGAGCGTTTGCTTACTCCAAGACTTGCATTAACTACAGCAGAATATCTAGCATATGAAAGAGACATGCATGTGCTGGTAATAATGACTGACATGACAAACTATTGTGAAGCATTAAGAGAAATTTCAGCTGCAAGAGAAGAAGTTCCTGGTAGAAGAGGATATCCAGGTTACATGTACACTGACTTGGCATCTCTATATGAAAGAGCAGGCAAGATTAAGGGCAGAAAAGGTTCTGTTACACAGATTCCAATCCTAACCATGCCGGCTGATGATATCACTCATCCAATTCCAGACCTTACTGGTTACATTACTGAAGGACAGATTGTCATGAGCAGAGACCTTCATAGAGGAGACATCCACCCTCCAGTAGATGTCTTGACCAGCCTTTCACGTTTGATGAATCAAGGAATCGGAAAGGGAAGGACAAGAGAAGATCATCGAAGTCTTGCAGACCAACTCTATTCTGCCTATGCACAAGG
Organism: Nitrosotalea sp.; assembly: GCA_049795075.1. Lineage (GTDB taxonomy): Archaea > Thermoproteota > Nitrososphaeria > Nitrososphaerales > Nitrosopumilaceae > Nitrosotalea. The sequence goes on from JBARDK010000092.1 coordinate 12,011, forward strand.
CAAGGATGCAAGATCACTTGCAGCTATTGTGGGTGAAGAAGCATTAAGTGATCTTGACAGGAAGTTCCTAAAGGTGGCTAACAGCTTTGAAAGAAAGCTTGTCAACCAAGGAATGGATGAAAACCGTTCCATTGAGCAGACTTTGGATATTGGCTGGGAATTACTTGGCGAACTTTCAGACTCTGAATTGAATCGTATCAAGCCTGAGTTTATCGAGAAATACAGAAAGAGGACCAGTCCAGGTGGAAAGTAGGGTTGCCATCAGTAACTAACATTCGACCTACTCGTCTTGAATACATCCGCACAAAAAGAAGAGTAAAGATAGCACAAAAGGGCCTAAAGTTACTAAAACTAAAAAGACAAGCTCTAATTTTAGAATTTTTCAATACCAGCAAAACGGCAGCCTCTCTGAGAACTGTCTTGCAAGCAGAGCTCATCAAGGGCTATCAGAGCATAATGATGGCAGAGATGTTGGCAGGTTCCATGAGGCTGGAAAATGAAGCAATGAAGATTCCTCAGCTTAGCAAATTACAAATTACTTCAAAAAATGTAATGGGTGTTAAAATTCCAAAGATTGGTGGGGGACAAAGCGAGCATTCTCTTATAGAATATTTACTAGAGTTACCACCATCGATTAATGAAGCAATAAAGGCTTACCAAAATGTCCACAAGATGGTACTTGAGGTGGCAGAGAAGGAAACAGCACTGCGCAAACTTTTGCTGGAAATAGAAAAAACAAAGCGTAAATCAAATGCAATCGAGAATGTATTCATACCTAGATTGCAAGCTGCTATCAAGTTCATCACTTTTAGATTAGATGAGATGGAACGTGATACTTTCATAATGCTAAAGACAGTCAAGCGAAAGATGGGAGAAAGAGAAGAGCAAGCCCGACTCAAAAAGGAGAAAGAAATAGTTGCCTAGATTTAAGAACGCACAGCAGAGAAAGTTATACTTGATAATGAGAGCTTTCAAGTTCGGAAATATTTTTGGAACAGTCGCTCTAGTATTATACGCAGGAAGGCATTTTCTAGGAGTTTAAAATGTCAACTGCAGAAAAATACCTCCATTCAATCAAACAGATAAAAGAAGCAGAAGATAGTACACAAACCCAAATAGACGAGCACAAGAAAAAAGTTTCAGAAGAATTTAGAAATTTTGAAAGTTATGTATCTAAAACAATTACTACTACAAAGACTGATGGTGAAAAACTAGTGGAATCAAATGTGGAACAATCTAGAAAAAAGGCCACAACCGAAACAGAAAAGATAATCGACGATGCAACTAACAAATCAAAAACAGTCTCTGCTAGAATTGACGCACAAACTGTACAAGAAATAATCGATATTTTATTAAAAGAGGTATAGATTTGGTTCTAAAACCTGTACCAATGGCACGTATTGCCGTGCTTGGATTGAGAAAAGACAGACAAGCTGTAGTCTCAATTCTTCATGATCTAAATGCAATTCAACTTGAACCTCTCTCAAAAGACGTTGCAGTACTGTTGCGAAATGAACGCGATGATGATACGTACAGGCAAGTTTCAGACCAACTTTTAAGAATGAAGGCTTTCAGGTCTGTCCTGCCTCCAATATCGGCTACACAATGCCAGAGATTTGGTTCTGTAGGCCAGCTATTGGAGGGAACAAAATCTATTGATATTGATGCCAAGGTTGCATCATTAGAGCGAGAAAAGGAAACCCTCCTGACCCAACTCAAAGAAACTGAAAACAACATCAAGTTGGTTGAAGAGTTCTCCTTTTTCCCTGAAGATTTTAATGTGTTGCAACTTTCATCTGCCCATTCTTATTTTGGTAGAGTGAATCAAAAGAACTCTACTGGCTTTAGGCAAGCATTAGAAGTACACAGCCAAGATGTCTTCCTGTATTCAAAGGAAGAAAAAGACACAACACGAATTATTCTGGTTACTTTTCCAAACTTTCCTCCACACGCATTAGCTACTGTAGTCCAAGAATACAATGTCAAACTTGAGGCCGTGCCCAAACTAAAAGGAAAGGCACCAGAGCTGATTCAGAGTCTAAAGAACAAACAAAATGAAATTACTCAAAAAATAAATGAAATTGATAAACAACTAGCAGAAATTTCAAAGGATAATTATGTAAACATCGTATGCCTAGAAGAGCAACTAGAAATTGAGAACAAGAAACTCGAAGTCGTCGATAACCTTGGTGTTACTTCAGATTCCTTTGCTTTAGAAGGATGGATACCAAAGTCAAAGGTAGACCAATTAAAGAATGGCTTTGACCAGCATTCCAAGGGAACGCTACTTTTTGAGCTAGAAACCGAGGAGAACCCACCTACCTTATTTAACAATCCAAAGAGATTCAAACTGTTTGAGGCCTTTATCAGATTCTACTCGTTGCCGTCAGGAAAAGAATTCGATCCTACTCTGATCTTTGGTCTAATCTTCCCTATCTTCTATGGTATAATGGTAGGAGACGCGGGTTATGGCCTTGTCATCTTGCTTGTCTGCAGGTGGGTAATTCGAAGAGTAGAGGGAGGAAAGAAGGACTTTAACATCATGCCCAAGCCACTGCGTAAGTTTGCCTTGACGATATTGAAACCACGACAAATGGTAAAGCTAGCAAAGGCCATGACACCTGGTGCAATTATTGCAATAATTTTGGGATTCCTGTTTAACCTGTACTTTGGATTCCACCTTAACGGTTACCTGTTCAGCTATCTCAGCAGTACATTTGGAATGCACTTTCCGGCAGACGGGGCAATATTCAATCCAATTACTGGCCTGAGAAAGCTATTGTTGATTTCTGGATATGTCGGACTAGGCATGGTTACATTTGGGTTAATCCTTGGTATCCTCAACACCTTAAGAGAAGGAGAGAAAAAACATGCAATAGGCAAGGTAGGCTGGATACTCTTTGGATGGGGTGTAGTCCTTACTGGGTTGGCACTATTGCATCACCAGCATGTCAATCCGATTCATCACATAGAGGGAGTTGGCTATGTTGGCCTGATGCTTGCTGGAATTGGCCTTATGTTCTATGGCGAGGGTGTAAGAGCAATCATGGAATTACCCTCCATAGTGAGCCACATTCTTTCATACACAAGAATTATTGGAATTTTGCTTGCATCAGTTATTTTAGCTGACGTAATTGACTTTATTTTCACAAAGACACTGCATCATACAATACCTTTCATAGTGCTTGGCACCGTCATACTCTTCATAGGCCACATATTCAATATCATCATAGGTGTCTTTGAGCCTGGTATTCAGGGGGCAAGATTAGTCTATGTGGAATTTTTCTCCAAATTTTACCACGGCAACGGAAGAGCATTCAGACCATTTGGAACAACAAGAAAGTATACCTATGATCAGTACGAACTAAAGGCCAAAAAATAGTTCTGAAATCAATAGTACTTTAGTTCGTTAACATCCAATATTCTAGTACAGAACCTGCATCTTAGAACAAGCCCGGTCTTATCCACCACATCCATTACAGGTTCAATATGTTCATCACTATTTGAGATACAATCAGGATTTGAACACTTGAAAATTCGCTCTATCTCATTTGGCAACGTCACACGCCTCTTCTCGACCAATTTGTATTCCTTGATTATGTTCACAGTTGCCTTTGGTGCAATGAGTGCAAGCTTGTTAGTATCAGAATCTTGCAGAAATCTATTCTCTACCTTTATGATATCTTTTTTTGCAACCTTTGAGCTGGGAACGTTGAGTGCTATTGTAATTACATTGCCGTCCTTTCCATCTATCCCAAGTGCATTGAGTACCTTGAGACCCTTTCCAGATTCAACATGATCAATCACGGTACCGTTTTTGATTTTTCGAACGATTAGGTCTGATTCTGACATTGGAATAGTTTTTGTACTACTCATATATAACAGTGAACTACGATGAGCAATACTTTTTTCCAAAAAGATATTGTCTCGGTACGTGATTTTGATAAACAAAAGTTTGAGGAAGTTTTCCAAGCTACAGATAAAATAATTGACATGAATCCAAACGAGAGAAGAGAACTTGCGAGAGGAAAAACTCTTGGCTATCTTTTCTTTGAGCCAAGTACCAGAACGCGATTAAGCTTCGAGTCTGCGATGGCCTCACTGGGGGGCACCTCTCTTGGCATAGCTGACGCTGCCTCCTCTTCTGCAAAAAAGGGTGAAAGTCTTGCTGATACAGTTAGAATAATGTCGCTATATTCTGATGTGGTTGTTTTGCGGCACCAACTTGACGGGTCAAGTAGATTTGCTGCCGAAGTATCAGAAAAACCACTTATCAATGCTGGTAGTGGAACCGAAGAGCATCCAACGCAGGCAATACTTGACCTCTATACAATTAGAAAGGAAAAGAAACGAATCGACGGTCTTAAAATTGGAATAGTTGGAGACCTAAAATATGGAAGAACGGTCTACTCGCTTTTGTATGCACTGAGCAACTACAAGGTCGATGTTCGATTGATATCTCCAGCTGCATTGAAAATCCGCTCAGACTCGACATACGAGATAAGAAAAAGGCTCTCGTATACGGAAACAACAGACTTGGAAGAAAATCTGGATGACCTAGACGTTGTATACGTAACAAGAATCCAAAAAGAAAGGTTTGCTGATATGGAAGAATATGTCAAAGTAAAGGGCAGCTACAAGATTGGACTGGAGTTGCTGAAAAAGATGAAGGAGGATGTTATAGTGATGCATCCGCTGCCACGTCTGGACGAGATCTCCCACAAACTTGATTCAACTAATCAGGCAAAATATTTCAAACAAGCTCAATATGGCAAGGAAACGCGTGCAGCCCTGCTTGCACTAATTCTCAACGAAAAAGGAATCTAGCTACTTTACTATACCTGACTGCTTTAGGTATTTTATCTCGTTGACAATGTCATCTGCTGGAACATTATTGTATATCATGTAACTGACAGTATTTTTCACCCATGGTGGAACATAGCTACCATGGATTCCAAGCACATCTAGCAGTTTAGAATCAGATATGGTAAACGTTGAAAAGCCAGCCCAAGATACCAATGCAGATTTTGCGTCAAGATAAAAGTATTCATCAGTGTTTGGAACATAATTTGGATCAAAGCCTGAGATCACCACCTTGTGCTGGCCATAGTTTACGTTGAATGCAACATGCCAATTTTGTGTATCATTATCTCTACTAATCAAGGGATTGACCTGATTGCCATCTATGGATACAGTAAAATCTCCGGCACTTGATCCGCTAGGAAACATGAAATTAGCATAATATGGTATCTGCCAAGGATTTGCTGCATCAAAGGATATGGTATTGTTCTCAAAGTTTTGGTTGGTAAAATAAACAATCGATAGGACACTAAAATAGAATGTCTTGTCTTTCCACTGTGTTGATATTTCTATGGAACTATCGGTTCCTGGAATGAAACAACTGTAATAATATACCTGTTTTACAACAGCTGGATCAGGATACATCACAAATTCTGCCTTGGCTCCAGGGTCAATCTTTGGTATGGTCCAAGTGTTTTCCACCTCGTCAAGATAATTGTTGTTCTTGTCATGAACTAGTGCATAGACATCAATATCGTTTACCGTATTATTTCCAGTATTTGTGATAAATCCAGTCAGGTGACCATCAGGATATTTTACAAGAGTTCTATCATAGTTTACCTCTATGTTCAGGGGATTGCTATTGGTAAGAATAAATGAAACTTGAGGTTTTTGCAAAACAGGTTCTCCACTAGTTATCTGTGAAAACTTGAATTTGAAGGGCATGTCCTTTAATGGATATATCGCAGGAAGAATCCGAGATTCTGAAAGTGCAACACCTCCATTATTTACCGTAATCTGGACCTTTGCAATAACGGTCTGATTGTCAGTATTTTTCACAGAACCGTACACAACATAGATTCCATCGTGATCAAAATATCCAGCATATTCATTGTCAGGTATGTATACTTCTGCACTTGCAACATGAAACAAAATGCCAAGCAACACAAAGACGGGTATTATGTAAAAAATTCTCATTCTAATATTACATTGACTCCGTTTAGTTTGCATCTAGCTTACATTGCCACAAGTTTGACATTTTCCATTTTTTTATTTGTTTTGAAATCTTTTGTCATGATGCTAATCTTTTCAGCATCACCATGTAACAAGAATAACTCCATGCATTTGTTTCCGTCAACCTTGCTATGAAGATGTGTTCCAATTAGGTCCTCATGATTGTGTTTAATGCCAGTAACTATCTGCTCAGATTTCTCATCATGAACTACCATTAGAATAGCATGAATACGGCCAAAAAGGTCTCCTTTCTGTTTCTCCTCATCTACTAGATTTCTAATTCCAGCGCGAATGATTTCAGACCTTCCAGAAAATCCCATTGTTTTTTGTAATTTGTCTATTTCCGACAAGATCTCGTCATTTAATGAGATTGAAACAATAGGCATGGCATGAATATTATTAACTATCTTATAAGTTTAGCAATAAATGTTATTAACATTTTATAAATTTATTAATAACATTATAATCAAGATGGCGTTGAAATCTGGAAAGAAAACAGCGGTAATAGCTGGAGTTATAGCCGCAATTCTCATAACTACAGTTTCAGTAGGTCTAATTTACAATAATCCTGAAAAGAATCAAAACAGCAGTACACCTGCAAGCTCTAGGTTAGCGTCCAGTCAGAATTCAACATCAACGATACAAATAGTTGCTGCTGAAAATTTTTGGGGCAGTTTAATATCTCAGCTTGGTGGAACACACGTCCAAGTGTTGAGCATTGTTTCAGATCCTAATGCGGATCCACATGAATACGAAAGTAATAGTGCAGACGCTCAAGCAATTGCAAATGCCAATTTTGTAATTGTCAATGGAGCAGGATATGACGATTGGGCTCTAAAACTTATTGGGGCAAACAATAATCAAAATCAAAAAGTTTTGAACGTGGCAGATCTTCTCGGAAAAAAAGAGGGCGATAATCCACACTTTTGGTATAGTCCTGTTTATGTGAATGAAACTGTGAATAAGATGTATTCAAATCTTGTTTCTATCGATCCCTCAAATACTGCATATTATACGCAGCAATACGCTAGCTTGAATGCATCACTTGGACAGTATAACAGTAGAATCGACGAGATCAAGCAGCAGTTCCATGGTACACGAGTAGCAGCTACTGAGAGCATCTTTGTGTATCTGGCAAACGCTACAGGTCTTGACCTTGTCTCTCCTCCTGAATTTATGGAAGCTGTTGCAGAAGGAAACGATCCTCCTGCGCAGAGCGTCGTACAATTTCAGCAGCAGCTTCAGGGCCAGGGCGGGAACGTGACCATGTTGGTCTACAATGAACAAACGGTAACACCACTTACGCAAAGTATCAAGGCACTGGCCGCTAAAGAAAACATTCCGATTGTTGGTGTAACAGAAACCATACAGCCACCAGACGTTTCGTTCCAAGATTGGATGAATGGAGAATTGCTTGCTCTTCAAAACGCACTTAATGCACAAGCTCTTGGGCAATGATAAATGAGCACATTACATTCTAAGATCATTTCAGCTGAAAACTTGGTAGCTGGTTACCAAGACAAGACAGTCTGGCGAGATGCTAGTTTTGATATTGATCGAGGTGAGTTTGTGGCAATCATAGGCCCTAACGGAGCAGGCAAGACAACTCTATTTCGCTTGCTTCTTGGATTGCAACAACCAATTAGCGGCACTGTTAAGATATTTGATGCCCAGCCTAAGCGTGGCAATCCGCAAATTGGCTACGTTCCTCAGCGTCACACAATTGACAGTGAAACTACTATCGAATCTCTTGAATTAGTACGACTGGGACTTTCTGGCAAACGGTGGGGTTTTAGTCTAGTTTCCCAAAACGACAACAAAGCCGCTTTTGATGCCCTAGAAGCTATTGGAGCGACAGATTTGGCGCATCGTTCCCTCAGTGTATTGTCAGGCGGAGAATTGCAGAGAGTATTTCTAGCTGAGGCATTGGTAAGCAATCCTGATATATTGTTACTCGATGAGCCATTGTCAAATCTTGACATGAGGCGCGAGAAAGAATTGTTGCAACTTGTCAATAACGTTGTTCGATCGCGTAACGTAGCGGCATTGTTGATAGCTCATAACATTAATCCTCTTCTACCGTTTCTTGATAAAGTGATCTATATTGCCAACGGCAAGGTAGCAACAGGTAAACCAAAAGAAGTTCTAACGTCCGAGAGTCTCACAGCTTTGTACGGAGTTCCCATAGAAGTTCTGCATGATTCTAAAGGTAACATTGCAATTATAGGCATTGAGGACACCCATGCCCATGACTAGTATTGCCTTCAGCTTTAATTTGCTGACAGATCTGCAACAGATGTTTCACTTCCAGTTTATGCAGCATGCATTTGAGGCAGGAACAATAGTTGCAATCATGGCAGGTATTGTTGGCTACTTTGTGGTGTTGCGTCGTTCATCATTTGCAGCTCACGCCCTTGCCCATATTGGTTTTGCTGGAGCAGCAGGTGCCGTACTCTTTGGAATCAGTCCTGTTTTTGGTCTTCTAGTGTCTACAAACATCAGTGGTTTTACCATGGCTGTACTTGGTCCCCGTGCAGCACATCGTGATACTCAGATCGGTATAGTTCTTGCATTCATGCTAGGCCTTGGTGTATTATTCATTAGTCTCTATACAGGTTATGCTACAGAAGCATATTCCATCTTGTTTGGAGAAATACTGGGTATTAGTAGCAATGATGTTCTTCTGACACTTGTTGCCGGTTTGATAATTTCAGTTGCAGTAGCGATTGTATATAGACCGCTTTTATTTGCATCAATTGATGAAGATGTAGCAGAAGCAAAGGGAATGCCCATGCTTTTGCTTGGAATAATTTTCATGCTTTTAGTTGCAGTTGCGACATCGATTGCAGTTCAAGTAGTAGGTGTACTTCTTATTTTCTCACTGATGGTCACACCAGCTGCAACCGCTCAACGATTAGCAAAACAACCGCAGCGAATCATGATAATCTCTGTAATTATAGCACTAATGGCAACGTGGTTGGGACTCTTTATCTCATTTTATGAACCGTATCCGGTAAGTTTTTTCATAACAAGCATGGTGTTTAGTTTTTACTTGTTTGTCAGGTTTGGTTATCAAAGAATTAAACCTCGAGAAGCTCTTAACAGACAAACTGGAAAAGGAAAAACAGATTGAATAATAAAACGCAAATCATAATCGGAGTTGCAATTGCAATAGCAATAGGCGCAGTTTCAGTAGACCATTATGCTAGTGCTGATACAAATCAGCAAATACCACAATGGTTTCGAGATAACGCAAGTCTTTGGCTTTCAGGTAACATGAATGATCAACAATTCATGCAGAAAATTCATGATCTAATCAGTTTTTCATCATTACAAAATGTGCAGGCAAATAAAACTATGCCAGTTTCCTATACTATCCCACATTCAAAAAACTGTAATGATCAAAACTTTCCGCTAGTAGACTGGCATGGATGTGATCATTCAAACACATATCTGAGTCATGCTAATCTTCACAGCTCCAACCTTCAGGGAACTAATCTTTCACATGCATATCTTTTGAAGGCCTATCTGGTAGAGGCACATCTCAATAACGCTAACCTAGATAATGCTGAGATGATCAATGTTGATTTTACAAGTGCTAATCTTTCAGGTACAAGCCTAGTTGGAACTGATGCGCAATTTTCTGACTTTAACTTTGTAACTCTTAATGGTGCAAACATGACTGGTGCTGATCTGAAGGACAGTACAATGAGGTGGGCAACCATGCAACATGTCTCATTTAATGGCGCAAATCTAAACCGCGTACTTTTTATGAATTCGGATCTTTCTGGTTCTGATTTCAGAGGTGCAAACTTGGCAGATACTGGATTTGCCTATGCAAACCTAACTAATGTTAATTTTGACGGTGACGATTTACGTAGTGCAGACTTGGGCAGTGCAATTCTTACCGGCGCTAGCCTTCATTGTACAAATAATCCTGTCTGCAACTAGAACGGAAAGAAATAACATTTGATAATAAACAAAGTCATGTTCTAGTCTATTTTCAAAGAAAACAATGTCACAAGAAATTCCAAGACTCTAAAAAAATCTATTTTTTATTATTTCTTCAATCAGGGGGCAAGTTCTGGCCTTACTGTACTGAGCGATATTGCATGATCATCGATTAACACGCCTACGCCAACATTGACACTTGCTATTCTTACCACAACCTTTGGTAGATCATCACTGGTAAGATTGTACTGTTTGGCAAGAATCTCCTTCACCCTATCTTCTGTATTGGATAGTTGATTGAGTGCTGAGGGAATGGAAATGTCAAGTGTTTGTTTCATCATGTTTGATGGAATTTTGCCTGTGCCATCTTGTATTATGTAAAATACGATCTTGTCTATAACTACCTCGTGAGGCAGTGTATCTAGGGCATTTGCAGTATAGAAGACCTGTACCTCTAAAGGATCAGTGTCATAGTTTGAATTCGATATTACGAGACCTTTTGAAGGCTGTAATATTGAATCAAATGGTACATTAATCGTAATGAATCCTTCTAGAAAATTGTCATTATAGTTATCAAGGACTCCTCTTATGTCTTGGCACGTAATGCTAGTGGCGTTTTCTGAACCCAAATTTACTAATACTGCATTAGAACTAGGCCCATTATTTACAACAACATCCCAAAACATGGTTGATTCAGATCTTTCTTTATTGAAAATGCTTACATCTGTATCGTAATGGCCTGGTCTGAGAGGTCCCTCGCCAGCAAAGATAGAGCCACACTCAAATTTTGAAATATACATTATTCCAGTTGGGTTTTCAGTCGAATTATCTTCTCCATTGTCTGATGTAGACATGGATAAAGTGGAATTGGTTGTTGGAATAATTCCTGATAATTTGTTTGTATTTGATCCAGCAGATGGACTCTGGGCCAAGACAGGATTGTGCTCTTGGGCTAGAAAACTAATGGCAATAAAAGAAATAATTGCTGCAGCAACCAGAACTATGGAAGATCTTTGCCAATTTTTCACAAAGTCAATTAAATCCTTCTAATAATATAATGTTAGTGAGAATAGAGCTAACATTAAATATGAAGCGAGTCACACCGTGAATCGGGTACTGTTAATTGCAAAAAATTTTCAAGTTTTCTCTGTTTGCATTTTTGCTTGTCTCTCTGGTATTCTCCTCATTACCGCGTAATGCTTTTGGTGACGGCTTTGCCATGGAAAATCTCCCGCCTGCATCAGTTGGAAACAGGCAAGTACAGCTCTTCATCAAACTTAATCCAACAATACTCTATTCCGGTTCTGGTATACAGCCAACGATATTTTTCAGGTGGTTTGATGCAAACACAAATCAGACGTTATCACACATCTCATTTTTCCTCACCATTACAAAACACAACCAACTACTTTTCAGAGAGCTTCTCCACACCCATACTGGCATACTCAACATAAACATCACTCCAACTAATAGCAGTAATTGGACAGTTTATGCAGATAAGGAACCGATTTTGGGTGGATGGGTGCCTGACAATGACGATGATCCAATTGATGTGATAGGCCCAATTTTTAATGAAGGTGGGTTGTATCACTTTAACATGCAAATGTTTTCAATAGATTATGACAATAACATATTTGATACAACCGACAACCCTGCAAGTGTACCAAACTTTGATGCATATCTTAGTGTTGGAGATGTTTCCGGTCATGATATGACGTACAATGGAAACACCTACAATTCTACTATCATTTCTTATTATGATAAAATTAATGATGACTTTAACTTTGACCCGTCAAAATTACAGATTTCATATTCTATGCCCTTTGACTGGAACATGACAAGAATAGCTAGCCAGCCAATCTTTGTGCACGAAGAAATTCACATTCCAAAAGCTTTCAAGGACTTTACAAACACCCCAACATATTCTGCAACTATGAATGGCTACCAAGTCACAGGCCGCAGACTTATTGTTGACCCGTATACATCAGGAACCAGTGTTATTGCTCACATATTGCTAAACAAGATAGACATACAGGACATATCAAAACAAATGCCAAATGGAACTGATACAATGAACTTTACTCTTGCGCCAGCCAAGCCCAATGTACAAACATCAAACAGTGCTCTTACTGACTTTGGTGGCTGGGGAGTCAAATTGGGATGGAATCCAACTCAAATCATACCAAACTCAGTAAATAATTTGCAACTTTCCTTCTTTGACGCATTTACTGAACAACCAGTTAATGGTGATGTAAATTATGATCTAAAACTATTGGACAGCGATGGTAACACTATTCTTTCCAAGGTAGGTTTGACTGCAAAGGGCGGACTAGACACACAAGCTCTGAACCTACCAGGTGACGGAATATATCACATACAAATGAACATCACGTCTATAGTAGGTCCAACAGGACTACCTGATACATCCAGGCTTGGTATGGCAAGAGGCGACGTGGTTATTCCATCTACCGTGGGTACGGATCAAGGGGTTGTTGCTATACAAGGAAACCAATCTGGAAATCAGAGTGTGCAACCAACTGACAACCAAACCACTACAACTAACAATCAGACAACTACGACTAGCCAAATTTCAATTCCAGTATGGGTCAAAACAAATGCGGGTTGGTGGTCTAGTGGACAGATAGATGATTCCACTTTTGCTTCCGGAATTCAATATTTGATAAAACAAGGAATAATTAAGATACCGGCAACAACTCCGGGTCAAGCTTCGCCAGGTGTCCAGATACCTCAATGGGTCAAAACAAATGCGGGTTGGTGGTCTACTGGACAGATAGATGACCAAACATTTGTGGCTGGAATTCAATATCTTATCAAAATTGGAATAATTACAGTCTAGTCTGCAAATACTATAAAGGCAAAAGAGATACGTAGAATTTCAAGTCTAAAACGATACCTGACAATTCCTAAGAAATAAATCTCATAAATTTAACAAAAACAACATGCCACTGATAACCATCTCTATGTATCCTGGCAGAACTGAAAAACAAAAAGAGGAATTTGCAAAAGCAGTCACAAAATCTGCAGTAGAAATTCTCAAAACCAAGGAGAATCATGTAATTGTAGTTTTCGAAGAAAATCCAAAAGAAAACTGGTATATGGCTGGAAATCCTCTTTAAACACATTTTTATTTTATACAAAATTACACAAAGTCTGTGACAAAAATTGCAGTAGTACAGATGCAGGCTGATACAGAGAAGGAAAAGAACCTTAAAAAAATTCTTGACTACATTGTACAGGCAGCAAAAAGAAACTCAGCGCTGTGTGCATTTCCAGAATTTATGATGTTTTACACCTCGTTTCACCAATCTGCGTCAGAACTTGCAAGCTTGGCAGAAAAAATAACTGGAGAGTTTGTCACCTCAATATCAGAAGTAGCAAGAAAACATTCAGTTCAGGTTGTAGGAACATTTTACGAAAAAAGCCCAAAGGCAAACAGAGTTTATGACACTTCATTTCTAACTGACCGAAATGGAAGAATAGTATCAAAATATAGGAAAATTCATCTCTATGATGCACTTGGTTTCAAAGAATCAGCAAAACTTTATCCAGGTTCTTCAGTTGCAAGGCCCATTAAAACAAGTGTTGGCAAGATTGGCATGATGATTTGTTATGATTTGAGATTTCCTGAGATGTCACGCATGTTGGCATCATCTGGTTCTGAGATCCTAATTGCTCCTTCTGCATGGGTACAAGGAAAAATGAAAGAGGAACATTGGATAACCATTAACAAGACAAGAGCAATAGAGAACGGATGTTACGTTATTGCGCCAGACCAGGTGGGAAACATTTACTGTGGAAGAAGCTTGATAGTAGATCCATTTGGAAAAATTCTTCTAGACATGAAAAAAAGAGAGGGTATTGGCATAGCTGATGTCTCACTAGATCAAGTAAGACAAGTACGCAAAAAATTGCCTCTTTTGAAAAACCGACGAACTGACATATACACTGACCTTAAGATTTGATGATTCTACTTGTGCATCGTATGTTGCAGCATTGTCTTGTCCATTTTTGTTTCACTGAATATCTAAACACAATCATGGGCCAAAAGCAAATCTTACATGGAATCTTTGTAGCACACATCATTCCTTTCTGGATTAGCGGAGAAGAGGCTCTACAACCATTGTAATAGTTAGAGCATCCAATGAAGCGCTTTCTGGTCTGCCTAGAACGTATAACCAAAAGCTTCCCAATCTTGCATTCTGGGCACTCGACTAGTCCATTTGCAGGAGCATTTGTGCCAAGAATAACGTATTTTCCCTTCTTCTCTGACCAAGAAAGATAGCCATTCTTATCGTAGTATTGGTGTATCTCTTCTTTCATTCTTACAACTTTTTTATCAGTAATTCGAACAGAATTTCTCGCACCTGATCTTTTTTTGAGCACAATTATCTGGGAAATATTTTCTTTCATTGATATCATCTGATCTGACTGATTAAAGAAGTAGTGAAGAATTTTTATATGGAATCTAGTCAGCGAGATTTGTGGAAAAGGTCTGTGTTATTGGTGCTGGCAGCACAAAATATGGCAAGCTGCAAGACAGTATTACCGACATTGCACTTCAAGCATCTGTAGAAGCAATAGAAAGTGCAGGGATAGGACCAAAGCAAATCCAAGCTGGATACATATCAAACGTATTTGGCATTGCAGACAAGCAAGTTCACTTGGGTCCAGTTATAATGAGTAACCTTGGTATCCCAGAAGTTCCATCATTATCAATAGAGTCTGCATGTGGAAGCGGTTCTGTATCATTTCGAGAAGCGTATGCAAATGTAGCTGCAGGATTTTATGATGTAGTTTTAGCAACCGGTGTTGAAAAAGTAACTCATACTGGTACTGAATGGACTACTACATACTTTTCTTATTGTTCTGATTTCTTTTATGAAGGGGGTGCAGGTGCATCATTTCCAGGACTGTTTGCATCTATGGCAAGAGCATATCTTGCAGAGTTCAAAGCAACTGAAGAAGATCTTGCAATGGTTGCAGTAAAAAATCATGATAACGGTTTTCTCAATCCAAAAGCTCATCTTCGCAAAAAAATTACTATCGATGATGTATTAAACTCAGCAGTAGTTGCAAGCCCTCTAAAGCTATATGACTGCTGTCCATTTTCAGATGGAGCAAGCGCTGTAATTTTGTGTAGCGAAAAATTTGCAAAGGCTCATTCAAAAAATTATATTGAAGTAATTGGATCAGGAAGGGGTGGCTCACCTGCTGCACTGCAAGGAAGAGATCATATTACTACAATTCCAAGTACCAAGATTGCAGCTCAGGCCGCATACAAGATGGCTGGGATCACCCCAAAGGATGTAGATTTTGCTGAAGTCCACGATTGTTTCACAATTGCCGAACTAGTTGACACTGAAGATCTCGGATTCTTCGAAAAGGGAAAAGCTGCACAAGCAGTACGAGAAGGAAGAACAAGACTCAATGGCGATATTTCTATAAATCCATCAGGAGGCCTAAAGTCAAAGGGACACCCAATAGGAGCAACTGGGATAGGACAGGTAGCTGAAGTCTTTGATCAATTGACAGGAAAAGCAGGAGAAAGAACTGTCAAAGATGCAAAAATCGGGCTAACACACAACTTTGGTGCAACTGGCGCAAGCTGCGCAGTTCATATTTTCAAAAGTGTATAATTTTGCTATCTAAAGAGGAATTTATCACTAATGCAAAGGTAGGAAAGATATTAATAAGAAAATGCACCAAATGCGGACATCCTCATCTGGTCACTACATATTTTTGCCAAAATTGTGGAAACAAGGGATTTGAGAATGTAGTAATTGAGGGTAAGGGTACAGTAGCTACCTATACCATAATAACTGTCCCGCCAGAAGGTTTTGAGAAGGATGTTCCATATGCCTGGGTTGTTATGAATGTAGACAATTCCGAATTACGAATTTCCGGCTTTATGGCAAACATCAAATCACCAGCAGATCTGCCTTTGGGTGCAAAAGTAAAGATAACCGGATATGATGAACACGGAATGATCATCAAAAAACAGTAAATCAATTTTACCGAGTTAATTAAAAAAAACTGAATAATTTCTTTTATAATATTATCTGGGATCTCTTCTTGATGTCAGTAGATGTTGTGTGTGACAAATGTGGATCTAAAATCGCAAACATGCGTATGTTAAAATCGATCAAGGATGTAATGCGACCATATAACAGTAAATGCCCATCCTGCGGTCGAACGCTGTCATCATCGGAATTTACTGTAGACGTGCAAAAGAACTGATCTAAAAAGTTTGCGTATAGATCAAACTGGTCACAAATCTTATTTAGTGATAGCAAGTAGACTTTCCTATGGAACTGAGTGAAGACTTTGGTGATCAAAAGCGAGGAGGAATTTTACAGTCTGCATCTAAGCGGGTAAGAATGATATTTTCTGTCATGGCAAGCCCTAACAGAATAGATATTTTGAGAATCTTAAACTCAAAAGGCCCACTTACATATTCAGAACTAAAGTCGCTTGCTGGATTCAAATCAAAGAAAGAAAGCGGCAAGTTCGCATATCATCTTCGAAAATTATTACGCCAGTCTCTTGTGGCCTTGAACAAGTCTGAGAGAAGATATACCATTACAAATTTGGGCAAATTAGTCCTAAGTCTTGCCAGACAGATCGAGGAACGCTCAATTATTGAGAGCGGCAAGATGTACGTACGTACATCGCACGAATCCATAGAGGAATTCAATTCTCATAAAATAATCCAGTCCCTTGTTCGGGAAGGAAGCCTGCCTCTTGAACTTGCACAGAAGATAACAGAAGAGGTTGAAAATCGCATATACAAATTCCAGACATCATACCTTACTGCTTCATTAATACGTGAAATGGTCAATTCCGTCCTTTTGGAGCAGGGTCATGAGGACTATAGGCATAAACTAGCACGATTTGGCCTTCCTGGATATGATATACATGAAATGCTGACTAATGTGGATGGTATCCATAACGGGGTAGAAGGTATGTTATTTAAGACAGGTCAAACCGTTTTCGGGGAGTATCTGGTATTAAACACATTGCCCAAGGATGTTGCTGATTCCCATCTTTCAGGTGATATTCATATTACAAACGCTGGCCTGTGGTCACTTCTTCCTGATACCATATTTGTAAATATCAAGGAGTTAATAGAAGACGGCATTGACCTAAGAGGAAAATTCTTGGGAGTAACAAGAAGGTCTGCTCCAAACTCTCTTGATGACTTGGCCACATCTCTTTCAATTATAACATCACTTCTTATCAAGGAGGCCTCTCAGGAGGTTGTTATTGACGGACTGGTAGGATTATTACAAAAATATTCAAAAAATATTTCAGAAATTGAAGAAAAACTCACAAATTCTTTTGGCAAAATATCAACTGCGCCTAAATACGGAAAGAATGGAGCACTTGCATCATTCAGAATTTCAATAGGAACAGAACCAAAAATTGCTGGCGCTATTCTTGCTGCATATAAAAAATATGTAAAATCTACACCTTTACCATCACTAGGTATCATAATAGATTATGAAAAAGGAAAGATTAACGAGTTTTCAGATATTCTGTCTGACATTATTGCACTAGGAGGGCGTGTAATGTTCTCAAAGGGACTAGCATCAAGCAAAGGCCTCTTTAAGGGAGATGCAAAGAACACTTCGGTCACCTCAATTAATTTGCAATCTTTGTCGATCAATATGCCACGACTTGCATTTGAATCAAACAAAGATGAAACCTACTTTAGGGCAAGATTGGCATTGTTAATGAAACCTGCTCTAGCAGCGATGTCAATACGAAAAAAGGAGATATCTGATCTTACTCGTAGAGGACTCAACCCAATCCTTGCAAATAATACGCAGTATATGCAAAAGGGCTCAGTTACATTAGTTGTTAATTTGCTAGGACTCAAGGAAGCAGTTTATGGAATCCTCGGTTATGAGAATAACAAGGCTGGACAGGAAATCTTGGCAAAAGTTGTAACTACCGCTATTGAGGTGGCAGCCAAGAAAGGAAAAGAAATGGGTGACAATGTTGCAATTTCTATAACTGAAAGTGATGCATCTGCTCGCTTTTCTTCATTGGATGGTGAAAAGTACGGTAAAATGTCAATCCAGCCACACATAGAAGGTGAATCTTATTCGGAAGGAGTTACCATTGACGCCTCAGAAATCGATAGAATGACGCCTAAGAGTGAAAAGATAGCCGAATCTAACCATCTTTCAAAGATGCTTAACGGCGGATTACTAGTCCAACTCAAGATTCCAGACGCAATGGATTCCTCGGGAATTAAGAAGGCAATAGAAAAAGCTGGGGAACTATTAGGTTCATTTAGGCCAATCAAGAAGGTGCCTATTTGTAGCAATTGCGGGCTCAAAGAAGAAAAGATTGCAGAAAAATGCCCTGTCTGCAAGTCACCTTACATCCTAGCATAGCCAGCACATTCCTAGAATAAAAAATTAGAAAATATTATTAAGTTTGTTCACAAATTTTCACAGAATTCTTTTACGATTATATTGACGCATGGCGATCTATTACTATGAAAATCATAACGGTGTCAACAAAATTGATGCAAAGCTCAGTAATGAGAAAAATAATTTTGCCGCAGACTTTATTTAACTGCCATTTTATACTGATGAGGGGAGTGTAAATGGCAGATTTTTCACAAATAGAGAATTCGATCATTGACGTAAAGAAACGTGACGGTCGCGTATCTTCGTTCCAAAAAGATAAAATTTCAAACGCGATCTATAAAGCGTTAGTAGCTTGTGGTAGGCCAGATCATGGATCAGCCGATAAACTAGCAAATCATGTTATTGAAAAACTTGTAACTCATGGCTATTCATCCTCAGCGTTGCCAAGCGTAGAAGATGTTCAAGATATGGTAGAATCAACCCTAATTGATGAAGGATTAGGGGAGATCGCTAAAGCATACATACTGTATAGACACGAACGCAGAAGAGTACGAGAAGAGAAATCAAAGGTACTTGAATCCAAGACTCTTGATTCTGTTGCCAAGAAATTTGATCTTAACTGCCTCAGAGTTCTTGCTTCTAGATATCTACTCAGAAACAACAAGGGTCAGATAACTGAAAGCCCTGGTGAGATGTTTGAAAGAGTTGCAACGCTTGTTGGAATTTCTGATGTTCTAAAAGATCCTTCTATCTTTAGTGTGGAGAGAGGTGATATGCAGAATACCGAGGACGCAGCAAAATATCTAGACAAGCTGGATGACTTTAACTGCAAATTCAAAATAGGAAAATATTACCTCCACAAATATCACTTTAGGTCACTCATACAGCATTACATTGACCTTGCCAAACGGGGCCACATGAAGGTTAACGTCAAAGAATTTCTTACAATGCTGGCAGCAAACAAGTTCGAACAACATGCTGAAAGAATCGACGAATACTATGAAATGATGGCTTCTCAAGACTTTCTACCAAATTCCCCTACTATGATGAATGCAGGAGCACGACTTGGACAACTTTCTGCCTGTTTTGTGCTTGCAATGCCTGATGACATGGAAAAGATAATGAAGTCGTCTTCTGACGCTGCTTTGATATTCAAATCAGGCGGTGGTGTCGGTATCAATTATTCTGACTTGAGGCCAGAAGGAGATATGGTTGCATCAACATCGGGAGTTGCATCAGGCCCAGTTTCCTTCATGAATATAATTAACACTGTTACAGAAGTGGTCAAGCAGGGAGGCAAACGAAGGGGTGCAAACATGGGAATAATAGAATCATGGCATCCAGATATTGAGAAATTCATTACTGCTAAAACAAAGCCAGGTGTACTAGAGAACTTTAATGTAAGTGTAGGAGTCTGGGAAGACTTTTGGGAAGCACTTGTAAATTCACAAGATGGTAAATACACCCTACGAAGTCCTCTGGACAAGACACCAGTCAGAGATGTGAACGCACATCATATTATTGATTTGATAGCACTATCTGCATGGAAGAGTGCAGAACCTGGATTGATCTTCTTTGATATAATCAACAAGTACAATGTATTTGCAAAGGCTCGTGGTACACCACTGCGTGCAACAAATCCTTGTGGGGAACAAAGCTTGTATCCATACGAATCCTGCAATCTTGGATCAATCAATCTGTCTAACTTTGTAAAGAGAAAGGCAGATGGACAATACGAATTTGACTGGCAAAGATATGAAGAAGCAATTAGAAAAACAACCAGATTCCTAGACAATATAATTGATGTCAACAACTATCCCATTCCAGAGATAGATCAGGCATCTAAGGACTCTAGAAGAATAGGGCTTGGAGTAATGGGAGTTGCTGACCTGTTATTCAAACTAAGAATCGCATACAACTCACAAGAAGGATATGAATTCCAGGAAAAATTAGCTGAGGCATTAACCTACTATTCCACAGAAGAAAGCATTGCACTTGCAAAAACACGAGGACCGTTTCCATTATGTTCAAAAACAGAATATCCAGAAGGGAAGATTCCAGTGGCAGGTTATTATGAAAAACCAAAGAGTGCTCGTACCTATGACTGGGATGCCTTGATAGCAAAGATCCAAAAGCATGGAATCAGAAACGTTCTCACTACTACAGTAGCACCTACTGGAACATTGTCCATGATTGCAGATTGCTCCAACGGAATGGAACCAATGTTTGCACTTGTATTTGAGAAGCGAGTAACCGTAGGAAGATTCTTCTACACAAACAAGATATTTGAAGCAGTTCTCAGGGAACACGGTATATACAGTGATCAATTACTGGAAAAGATTGCAAATAACTATGGCTCAGTAAAAGGAATCCCCGAGATTCCAGAATGGATGCAGAAAATCTTTGTTACAGCAATGGACATTCACTGGGCAGATCACCTAATGGCACAGGGTGTATGGCAAAGATGGATAGGAAATGCTATAGCAAAGACAATCAATATGCCAAACGATGTATCATCTGACGATGTAAAGGCAGCATATTTGTTAGCACATGAACTCGGACTAAAGGGAATCACTGTATACCGAGACGGCTCAAGACATGAACAGGTACTTCACATGACAGGCAATGATGTACAGAAGACATTCCAAGTTACTCCCAGCGTGTATGTAACTGATTACATTTCAAAAAATGTTACAAATGCTTATTTGAAAGTCCAAGTGGAACGAGCGCTTCAGATCAAGATTCCAGAAAATGGAGTCATGCAATCGCAGCCAAAACTTACGGCTGAACAAATTGAAGAGATACTATGTCCAACATGTAAAAATGCACTTGTGTTTGCAGAAGGCTGCAACATCTGCATTGAATGTGGATATAGTGGATGCACATCTGGATAGATCCACTGCTCTCAAATCAAAACTCTTTTAGTATCATCACTTACTGAAAATAGCGTTGCAGAGAAAAACTATCGGAATTGTTATAGGTGCAGCAGCTGCGATTGTTGTTGCAGTATTCTTTCTTATCATGCCAAATCAAATGCAACCACAGACTCAAGTGACACCAAATCCAAAACTTGGTCTAGTCATCATGCCACCAACTGAGAGACCGACCTTTGATGAAGTGCATAATGCCTACATCCAGGCTGCATCCACGGGCATAGGTAGAAGTAATGTCTACATGTTGTGGCCAGTCATAGAACCACAACAAGGAACTTTCAATTGGCAAACCTATGATATTCTCATGGGTCTAAATAGGGAACAACATCTCAACGTCACACTCTACTTTTCTATAATAAACAACGATCAGCTTGGCCCATTTCCAAATTGGTTGGGACAAACAAATCTTGATGCAAATCTAGCAAACCAGACAGCAAATACGCTTGACACAATTCTATCAAGATACTACATTGTAGATTATGTAATTATGGGTGGAGATTTGGACATATACTTTAGAGATCACCCAAATGACATTCCAAAATATGTGGACTTTTTCAACTCTGTTTATTCTCAGCTTAAAGCAAAACATCCAAATGTCAAGTTTGGAAACTGGTTCTCGCTAAACGACTTGATAAACCACGATGATGGTGACATGGTAAAAAAGCTAAATCAGGGCGACTTTGTGGCATATTCCTACTCGCCAATTGACTTGCTATTTTACCAGACAAAGAGTCCTGACAGGGAAGTACAAGATCTTCAAAATATGATGAATTTTTCAGGTGGAAAGAACATTGCATTAATGGAGATTGGATGGAGTACAGATAAAACAGTTAACGGTACAGAGGATGACCAAGTAAAATTTATGAAAGACGTATTTGACTTTTACAGGAAAAACACGTCCCAGTTTGAGTTTATGACTTGGTACAGGCAGTATGACAGGCCACTTGACACATGTTATAACGGCCTAAACACAAACATAAAAACTGGATTTAACAATAATATTCTTCTCAATAATACTGCAGCATATCTTTGTAGTGCGGGACTGATTGATGATAACAACAACACAAAGCCGGCATGGAATGAATTTAAGAATCAAATACATATGAGTCCTAATTCTTAATTGCAAAAAAGTGAATCTTCCAGTTTGAAAACTCTGTGTCTTGCAATTATTGCTCTGCTTTTTACAAATTTTGTCTCAGTATACGCAACTTACGAGCCCCCAACAACCCAAGAGCAAAATCTTTTCAATCAATTGCTTGCTCAACTTGAGAAGACCACTGTTCCTAAGAAAGATGTAACAGATGTAATTCAGACATTTGAAAGACCGCTGATCACAAGTTTTCTATGCAATGCTAATGATACAAATAATTTTGTAGTATCTGTAATCACTACTAGACTAGCTAAATTTGATGAAAATAATTCTCATCAGGATATAGTTACAGGAGGAACTTATACATGGAACTGTCTTGTTACAACAGAAGTAGGACAGGTCACGCTCCAATGTAACAACGAGCTACGACTTAATCCAGAAATTTTGTTAAATGGAACAGGTGTGAACCCTATAGTTCATCAGGTGGAAAACCAAGTAATTCTGTATCATGAACTGCTTCACGGCCAATTAATGATTGATGCAATAAAATCACCTGGTACTTGGAGGCATGAGATTTGTAACAAGACTTCACAGCAAACAGTAGACTATTCGTATGCCGATCCTGATCATAAAATAATCAATCCACTGCAAACCCAGTTTGCATCTGAGCTAATGGAGGCGCAAGGAGGAGAGGTAATTACTAAAAATATAATGCCCAATAATACCGAAAATGGAAGATTCGCAATCAGGGTTTTCAATGTCAGTGATTATCCTCAGTTCGTAACTGGAGGTGAGGTGACTCTTAGGGCAGTTAACATAGATGATACTAAATTTGGCTCTTTTAACAATACCGTCCTTTTGGAAGGAACCCTTATCAATAAATCAGAATCTGGCATAGCATGGTTTTATCTTTTTGATAATCAAACCAGCAAAGAATCTCAGCACAATTCTACTAATACCGTATGGGCAAAAAGAGTGGCAGGTCTGTGGGCAAATGGAAAAGCAAGCGATTCTGATTTTTATAATATGATACAATATCTGACTCAACAAAACACCATAACATCAAATAATGAAGAATCTAATGGAAGTATAATCCCTTATTGGTTAAAGAATATTGCTAATTGGTGGTTTGAGGGAAAGATTGACGATGCAACGTTTCTAAACTCAATTCAATATCTCATATCCAATAAAATAATTTCATAAAAGCAGAACAATGCGGTCGCCGGGATTTGAACCCGGGTAACGGGCTTGGAAGGCCAGTGTACTAACCAAACTATACTACGACCGCTCACACTGCCAATCCTACACCTACATAATAATTCTTTTTTCGCACTCGTATAGTATGCGAGAAATAATTATGTGAGCTTCAAGAGGACTCTTGTCAACTGATATCATCTTGTCAAAATGCTTCTTGATACCATCAGAAAATTGTCCCTTTGCAAAACCTCCAACCACAATGCATGTGTCTTTGTCTGTTTCTTCCGCAAGCTGTTGATAAGAAGATAAGGTTCCTTTGCTTGAAAGCCCGATTATCTGCTTGGGGCTGATTTTTTTGATCAGGTCATCAAAATTCATTTTTTTTATTTCGAGCAGCCTTATATCATTTTCTTCAATTTTTCCTTTAGAATATAATTTCTCGATGAGGCCTGCAAATCGGTGATAGGACTTTGGCAATCTTATCGACTTGTCAAAGAATATGACTTTATCATCAATGGTATGAACAAACACCTGAAGATTGTTTTCAAAATAGATGGGTATGCTACAAGCCTCAAGAAGGCAAAAATGTACCAAATCTGGCCTGCCTCTTTTTATCTCGTTTTTTATCTTCTTCATAGCAGCAAAGTGCCATGATACATCAAGGAGAATTTCAGATGGTTTTTTGTTAAATTTCCTAGATGACGCAAGAACGGAATTATGATTTTGAAGCTCTTTAGGTACTAGCTCCAATGCTGATTCTGCTATTACTAGTGAAAGCAAGATTGTATTTTAAGGGTAGGCATTATTTAATCAACATGAAGGCTAGACTGCGGGACCTTATCATAGAGAGAATGCAAATCTTGATTCAAAATGCAATATCAAACGCAAGACGCGATCCCGAGATAGCTCAAAGACAAGCAAGTTTAGCAAAGAGGCTGAGCACAAAATATCGCGTCAGGATGTCTTATGAGATGAGAATGAACTTTTGCAAAAAATGCAAGAAATTTATCGTTCCGGGACTCACATCAAGAATTCGACTGGGAAGATCTGACGTGAAATCAATACGTATAACCTGTAAATTTTGTAATCACACGTACAGAAAAATAATAAAAAAACAGATACCAAAGGTCAATGATTTATAAGACGAACTTTGAATTTTGAATTTTATGGCAAAGGTATATGACGTACCAGCAGATTTACTGATTAACAAGTTATCGGAGATTCTAAAGACTGAAGACATAACTACACCTAGTTGGATTCCGTTTGTCAAGACAGGTGCCCATGCAGTTAAGCCTCCTCAACAAAATGACTGGTATTATACAAGATGCGCTTCACTTTTGAGAAAGATTTACCTGCACGGCCCAATTGGCGTACAAGATCTAAGAACAATGTATGGTGGAACAAAACCGGTTGGATATGGTGGGGCACATCACAGAGATGCTGGTGGTGCAATAATTAGAACTGCCATACACAACTTGGAAAAGCTAGGTTATCTTGATAAGGTTGAAGGAAAAGGAAGAACAATCTCCCACGCGGGAATGAAAAAAGTTGATCGAGTTTCAACTGAGTTACTAAACGAATTGATTGTAAAAAATCCAAATCTAAAAAAGTATTCCTAGTGATCTTATGAGTAACCAAGATCCAAATGATGAGAAAAATCCTACTGACGCAGAAGTTACAGCCATGAAAGACCAAGCTATGAAAACTCTCCTTGCACCAGACGCACGATTGAGATTGAATAATGTGCGGATGGTTAAACCAGAGCTTGCAGCCATGGTAGAGAACTATCTTCTAGGTATTGCATCTCAGGGAAAACTGCATAACCAGATATCAGATGATCAACTAAAGCAGATCCTGCTTTCTATCCAGCAACCAAAGCGCGATTTTAAGATAAACAGAAGATAAACCTTAGCGAAAATATATTAGGGGTAAATTAGTCGAAACCATCTATGAAAGCAGTTGTTTATGAAAAATATGCTCCAGACGATGATTACAAATCAATTTTACAAGTAAAAGAAGTCCCAGATCCAAAACCAAAACCAAACGAAGTTGTCTTTAGCGTAAAGACGGCAGCATTAAATTATAATGATATTTGGGGAATGAGAGGCCAGCCAGTTCCTGTTCCACTACCGCACATCTCTGGTTCTGACGCTGCCGGAGATGTAGTTGCTGTTGGTGAGGATGTTACAGGTTTCAAAGTTGGTGACAAAGTTGTTTCTCACTCAAACATGTCCTGCAGAGTATGTCAAGCATGCACTGACGGTCGTGAATATGATTGCCTGAAGAGAAGCATCTGGGGATTCCAGACAGGGCCTCTGTGGGGCGCATTTTCTGAGCTTACTCATTTACCTGAAGTTAATGTAGCAAAGATTCCTGACGGTGTAAGTTACGATGAGGCAGCAGCAGCTTCAATGACACTACTTACTTCTTGGCACATGTTAGTAGGCCGAGCAAAAATTCGACCAGGTCAAGTAGTCCTTATCATGGGAGGGGGCTCTGGTGTAGGAAGCTTTGGAATTCAAATTGCAAAACTGTACAATTGTACTGTAATCTCAACCGCAAGTGGAGATAAACTAGACAAGCTAAAACAGCTTGGCGCAGATTATGCAGTAGACCACAGGAAAGAAGACTGGAGCAAACAAGTAAGAGACATAGCAAAACCATACGGCGGTATCGATATTTCATTTGATCACATTGGTCAGACACACTGGAATGCTCAACTCACATTGCTAAAGTATGGTGGAACACTTGTTTCATGTGGCGCAACAACCGGATATGATGCAAAGACTGACTTGAGACACATCTTCTTCAAAGGAACGAACATATTGGGTTCAACACAAGGAACAAAAGCTGAACTAGAGCAGGGCCTGTTCTGGATGGGTAAAAAGAAGATAAAAGCCGTAATTGATTCTACATATAGCTTTGAAAATGCCGCAGAAGCACACACCAAAATGTTAACCGGTAAGGGACTCTTCGGCAAAATCTTATTGAAACCATAATACCACCAATTTTATGGCAAGACTCTTACGCAGTCTCCTCTTTGTACCAGGTAACAACCAACGTTTCTTAGAAAAAGCCAAGACACTTTCTACTGATGTTGTTTGCTTTGATCTTGAAGATTCTGTACCGCTTGAAGAAAAGAAATTTGCCAGAAATATCATCAAAGGAGCGCTGGAAAAACGAACAGACTATCAAGCTGAAATCTATGTCAGAACAAATTCTCCAGTGTCAGGACTAATTGGAGAGGATCTTGCCGCAATTGTTCAGAAGGGAATTAACGGTATAGTTATACCCAAAGTCAATAATGCAAATGAAATAAAAAAAATAGAAAGAACACTGGTAAATTTAGAAAAGAAACGAAAATTGAAACCAATAGAGCTAATGGCATCTATAGAATCAACTGAAGGAGTAGTAAATGCATATTCTATTGCATCTGCCAGTAAACGCGTATCTTCCCTGATATTTGGCGTCTTTGACCTGCTCAATGATTTAGGAATAGAATATACAAAACAAGCAGAGGGAGCAAAATACGCAAGGGCAAAGATTCCAATAGATGCCAGAGCAGCAGGAAAATATGCACTAGATGCAATCTGGCAGGACCTAAACGATGAAGCTGGTCTTGAGCAAGACTGTACTATGGCAAAGAACTTGGGATATACAGGAAAAACCATTATTCATCCAAATCAGATTCAAACCACTCATAGAATATTTTATCCAACAAGCCATGAGGTAGAATGGGCAAAAAAAGTGATTGATGCATATGTGTCAGCAAAGAAAAAGAAGAAAGGCGCAACAAAGGTGGAAGGAAAAATGATAGATGAGGTGCACTTTAAGAGGGCACAAACATTACTCCAGTCTGTTAATTCAACGTGACTGTATAATCTGTAACAGATATCTTCAACGATGAACATAAATCATGACTAGTTCCTAAAATCATTTGATGTTTACCGGAATTATTGAAGGGCTGGGCACAATAATACAATTTGATAAGAATACGAAAACTCGCAGCGAAGCAAAGATGATAGTAAATCTTGGCAATCTTGCAAATGGGCTAAGAGTTGGAGATAGTGTTGCAATAAACGGCGTATGCCTAACGGCAATACATATTGCAAAAGGGATGGTAAAATTTGAAATGGTTGGAGAGACAATAAAGAAAACCAACCTTGGTTCTTTAGAAAGTGGCGATAGAGTAAATATAGAACGCAGTCTCAAGATGGGTGATAGACTAGAAGGACATTTCGTACTTGGGCACGTTGACGGGTCAGGAATAATTTCAAAAATAAATAAACAACCCAACCAAATTCAGATCTGGATAGAATTACCAAAAGAATTATCAAAATATGTTGCTAAAAAAGGATCTATAACAATAGATGGTATTAGTTTGACAATAGTTGATAAAATAAAAAACAAATTCTCAGTTTCTATAATTCCGCATACTATGAAAGTAACAAATCTTGGACTGAAGAAAATTGGCGATAAAGTTAATATTGAAACTGACGTTCTTGGAAAGTACGTTTTATCCAAAGATTAACTACTTACCACTTTTGTGGTAATAACCAATTTTGTAGTAAGATTTATAATTATAATTCCAAGCTGATCATACTATGTCCTTAGAAGAAACTATAGCCTCACTGAAAAGAGGAGATTTTGTCTTACTTCATGATGGAAATACGCGAGAAAATGAGGTAGATATGGTAATTGCTGCTGATTTTGTTACACCTGAACATATTGCAAGAATGCGACAGGATGCTGGCGGGCTCATATGCTTATCCATGAACCACGCTTTTGCAAAAAACCTGGGCCTAAACTATATGCATGATATACTTTCTACTTCTCAAAATGTTGATGCAGAATCCAAAAGGATGATCATTGGAAAAGCCCCATATGGAGACAGACCGTCATTTTCAATCTCGATTAATCATCAAAGTACCTATACTGGAGTTACGGACCGAGATAGGGCATTGACAATGTCAGAAATAGCACGTCTATACAAAAGCCCAAATGAAAACAAGAAGGAAATCTTCAATTCAAGTTTTAAAACACCTGGCCATGTTTCCATTCTTATTGCATCAGAAGGACTATTATTTAGTAGATTGGGACATACGGAGATGTCAGTTTATTTGGCTACTCTTGCAGGTTTGTCACCTGTAGCTGTTATTTGTGAAATGTTAGATTCAGAAACATATGGGGCACTTTCTACTGAAAAGGCAAAAAAATACGCAAAGCAAAATGTCATACCATATTTTGATGGTAGCAAACTTGTAGAATACGCCAAGGAGCATTAATTTTGAATATTGCAATTGTTGTAGCAGAATTCAACAATGAAGTAACATCAAAAATGCTCGAGGTAGCGCTTGAAAAGGCAAGATCTCTTAAGATGATCATAACTCATACCTGCAAAGTTCCCGGCGTATTTGATATGCCTCTTGTAGTAGATATATTATTGAAAAAGAAAGAGGTTGATGCCATAATAACACTTGGTGCAGTAATAAAAGGTCGAACAAAACACGATGAGCTTATTGCAAATGTTGTGACAAAGGCATTAACTGAACTATCATTGAAGCATCAAAAACCAATTTCCCTTGGAATAACAGGTCCTGGCATGAGTAATAGACAGGCTCACCAGCGAATAAGGCCAGTTGCAGAAAGGGCTGTGGAGGCCGCACAAAAAACATTTGATCAATTAAAAAAGATTTGAAATGATTCAACTTACTATACTGAAAATAACAGGATACGGCCCATGGACTCTTACTTTGGGAAGTGATAGGGAACACAGGCTTCAGATGTTCCAGTCATCGCTATACAAGGAGATTCAAAACCTGTTTTCAGAGAAGAACTGTCTTGCCTTTCCTAACAGATTCGATGAGATTTTTGTCATCACAAATGGACTCACAGTAAGGGATCATGTGGAAATTCAAGAAAAGTTGTCAAAACTCTTCGATCTAGGCCTATCAATGACAATAGGACAAGGAAAGACTTCCTTTGAAGCAAACTCAAATGCAGATAATGCACGAAGGACAAATCTTGTTTTGGACAAGGAACACAATATTTTCGGACAATCTCTGCAAAATGGCAACGATCTAGTACAGATAATACACATGGACGTAGATGGTTCTACATCCATTTCAGCCAAGAAATCCCCCTATGAGGTTTCATCACTTATACTCAAACTGTACTCAGAGATGTCAGAATTTTTTCTAAAAAAGAACTCTCTTGCATTCTTTATGGGTGGAGATAATTTTATGATAGTCAGTTCATCTGTTGAGCAAGAAAACATATCTGAATTTCTTGAATTGATAAAAGAGCGTCATGGCATATCGTTTAATTGTGGTATAGGAACTGCAAGGACAGGGCGAGACGCCGCAAAGCTAGCAACCAAATCGCTTGACAAAATACGCGAGCTTCGCGATTCTGGTAAAAATGAACAGAGAATTCTTGAGCTTACATGTTAATACGAAATGTCAGTCTTCTTTATGGTAAAAACCTAGATTATACTGTTAAAACAAATGTAAGAATTTCTAAAAAATATATTGAATCAATAGGGGAAGGTCTGATACCTAACAGTAAAGAGAAAGTTATTGACTGTGAGGGTCTCTTGATGATGCCGGGTTTTGTTAATTCACATACCCACATAGGAGATTCTATAGGAAAGGATGTAGGAATCAACTCAGATGTAGAATCAAAGATTCATCCTGTAAGTGGATTTAAACAAAGAATTCTCAAGAATTCAGAGATTTCTCATCTTACAAATTTTATTAGAAATTCTTGCATCTCTATGATTCGAAAAGGAATAACCACCTTTATTGACTTTAGAGAGGGTGGCCTCGAAGGAGTCAAAATACTGAAAAATGCATCATCTGGAATTCCGATAAGACCAATAGTTTTGGGCAGAATAAATTACTATCAAGATTTTAAATCAATCAAGAAAAATGATTTTCTGCCAGAATCAAAAAAAATAGATCTTAAAAATCTTATAAAAAGTTGCGATGGCTTAGGAATAAGCGGACCAAATGAGTTCAGCGATTCTGTCCTGAAATACTTTTCAAAACAGAAAAGTACACGCGCGATTCATTCTGCAGAGACAGAGGAAAGTAATAGCCTATCAAAAAGAACAACACAAAAAACAGAAACCCAGAGGGCCCTGCTTGCAAAACCCAATCTGCTCATTCATATGACATATGCCTCAAAAAGCGACCTTCTGCTTGCTGCCAGAAATAATGTGTGTGTCGTAGTATGTCCACGTGCAAACGGTGCCCTTGCTGAGGGAATACCAGATGTTAGTCTGATGCTGAAAGCAGGATGTAATCTTACAATTGGTACAGATAATGTAATGATAAACTCTCCTGACATGTTCAGGGAGATGGACTATCTCTGGAAAGTTT
>JBARDK010000093.1:0-10041 GCA_049795075.1 Nitrosotalea sp.
ATGCGTGGCATTTTGTGACAGTATGTATGGAACAAAAGTTCCGTTAGATGCTTTTATCCAAGGCTCTAAACCGCCAGTCCAAACATGCTGACCATTTGTTAGAGTAGTATCGTTGTATGTATCTCCCCTGATTTGAGAAACTATGGTAGACTGTATTCCAAATGCAGAGTTTACTCCAACTTTTGTATCATGATTATAACCTATAGATAAAACTAATAAAATCAAAAAAATATTTAGTGCTAATGTTTTTCTTTTTAACTTGGAAAACATCATGGTACTGAATAATGTTGCATTAGATAAGTCGCGCTTACATGTTTGTTAGTTTCATTTACATTTGTGTCCTGTACATATACAAGTTTGTCAGCATTATGGACTGATCTGTCATCTAATGTTTGAAAGCGTTGATGCAAATGCTCTGCCTTTTGCAGTCAGGCCAACATTAATCTTGGATTTATTAATTGTTGATTCGACAAGATCTTTTTTCTCTAGCCAAACAACACCACTTTAATGAAATAATTCAAGACCCACTAAGGGATTTGAGAAACTAGTTCAATGCTCAATTGCGTAGTCTTGTATAGGACTACGAAGATGTAATAGATTAGTTCTAGAACTGTAAGACTTGTTATAATAAAATTCTAAAATTATGGCACAGTCTGTGATATCTTTGTGCTATTGCTAGATTTGCCAGCACAATTTGCTGCTTCTATCACATAGTAGTATGTTTTACCAGAGATTACACTTGTGTCAGAAAATGTTGTAGAAGAGGTAGGCCCAAGGGTTGCATTGTAATCACCCGAAATTAGACCACGGAATATAGTATAACTGTCAGCCCCTGTGGATGGATTCCAAGAGAGATTGATTTCGGTAGGTGGAGGCGTTGGGTTGAGACCTGCTGGAAAAGCGGTAGGTGTAAGAGGTATTGCAGCTGAACAGGTGGGGGCACTACCATGATTAGGATATGTCGTTACAAAAGATGTTGGGACAGATTGTGGCATGTATCCACTCTTGCTTGCGTTTATCATAACATTGAAAGTTTGTTGCCAGCCCTGATAATATGGGGTTTGTAGTTGATATTGGTAGAGTCCTTGACTGTCAGTCTTGCCTGAAAAACTGGTAAAGACTTGATTGTTTGATGCAATGGTTCCAATTATGTTTACATTTGGTATTCCGCCGTTGAATTGATCAAATATTTTTTGTGGGTTGGTTTTCGGATCAAAGATTTTCACAGCTAGGTTGTAAGGATAGCCCATAGTTACCTGTTGAGATTGTGTATATAACATCAGCATTGGAAGTGTCGGAATTTGACTTGATGTCGTACTGGTCTGAGGTGATGCGGTGCTAGACTTGTCGGTCACCTGATTTGTAAGCAAGGCAGCAAAATTGACTGGTATGGAATGACCATTATCTGAAATTACTCCATAAAAGTTGTATTCATTTCCACTTGAAGAAACGCCCACAGCCTCTAACATGGATGTGTCATCTGTTTGGAGATTTCCTTGTAATTGGATCTGACTACCTTGTTTTGATATAAGCAAATTGGGCGCATTGTATCGTATTCCAGCAATAATTATAGTACCACTGGCCACATTGCCATTTATCTTCAGACTCACCCCGTCTCCAATTAGAGAATTAACATTTGCTTGATTTGATGTTATGCTGGCAGGTGTTACTGTGGGGTTGGTGCTAGATGATTTTGTTGCATTTGAAGTAGCAGGTGGTGTTGTACTGACAGATGGTCGAATTGACGACATGTTGGTGTTCTGTATACTCGTAGATGGCGCATTGGCGGGTGTTGGCATTGATGAATTATTAGGTGTGTTTTGGATAGACCGGATTGTAGTAGGCTGTCCACTAGACGGAGTCAGAATGCCTGTGGATGGTGTTGTTGGGATAATCGGTGGCGGAGTTGCAGTTGTTGCTGTACTAGATATATATGAATCTGAATTATTCCAATTTGCACTAGGTATTCTATTCCCCTTAGAAAATCATTGTCTGTAATTGCACCACTTGCCCACATGCCTGCCGTATTTTTTACCCATGCTGGAATCGTTTGTGCGCCTGTTGTTGTTGAAGATTGCGGTGGGATGTTTATTATTTTTTGGTCAATCAGGTATTGGATTCCCTTTTCAAAATCGCTGTCTCCTAATTGGCCCTGTGACCACCACTTTGCATTATTTTTAATCCACGTTGGTATGACGGGAGTATCAGCATAAGCACTTAACACATTCACCACAAGAAAAAAAGATATAATTAATGAAAGAACTAGACTAAATTTCATTTCTTAATTCCACAATCCTCACAAACGAAATATTTGAAAGTGAAGTTTCAGATTCAATTTTTTATCCATCATCCTGTTTCTCCAACTTCTCCATGATCAACCAATTCAAACGAAAATGTCTTGGTAGTGTTTACCATGTGAGGATATGACGCATCAAATACGACATGATACGTTTCATCAGGGATTTCATTCTCCATAAGTACAGAACCTTGAAACCAACCAAACTGATTAGTTACTCCGCTAAACTCATGTAATGGATTTCCTGTAGAGTCGTATAATGTAGCATTGATAGAAACTTGTCCCAATTCTCCTTCATCACTATAAAATTCTGTCAATGGAACTGTTTTAGTTACTAGGCTATCATCAAATGTTCTAAGCTGAAAGCCGTAAACATTTCCCTGAACGACAAAAGGCCAGTTTGAAACAATCATTAGAATTTTATCGTGATTGATGGGAGTGGGAGCTGGGCCTGGAATGTATTGAAAATTAGCATTAGCCGGAATGATCATCAATGTTACAAGTGTTATGATTGATACAGAGAGAATTACAGATTTCAAGGTGTTGCAGGTACTATTATCGAAAAACGGTATTTAAGTGGATCTTGGGTGCACGATTGACTAGCTAAAGTGATCCAGTCCTTTAGGAACTGGCTTGGTATGTCTGCGTAGAAAATGTACTTCCAGGCCTTCAACGTATTTTCTATCAGATGGATAGATGATCTGCCTTTTTTCGAATGTTTCTATGATGCTCATTAATCTTGGAGTATCGCCAACGTCTAGACTTAGTAATTTGTTTATGTCATCTATTATGCTGCTCAATTAGTTGCGTCACTTACCTTTCTTTAGCGAGTGAAATTATTCCGCCAATAATTAACAAAATAAAGGGAAGAATACCAAAACCGCCTCCCCCCACTAATGCAAGAATACTTGCAATTATAGAAAGTATTCCACCGGCTGTTCTGCCAATTGAACCACCTATTATACCAAGAATGCCTCCAACAAAACTCAGCAAAACCAAGGAGTGCCACAAATTCGGATCCATGTATGTAAAAAATGTTGAAACTTTGTAAACCAATTCTGCGAAAATTCCAACCCCAATTGCTATCAGGCCGCCTAAAACACCGAGAATTATACTTGCTACATTTCTTGGCGGTTTAATTTGAGATTTTCTATTCCTTTTCAATTTATTTTTTTCTTGATATGATCCACACTTGGGACAAAACTCATAGTTGTTTAGCATTGTTGAACCACAAGAATTACAATAATTTGCCGGAATATTTTTTGAAGTAATTTCTTTTTCATTTCCATGATATTTTTCTTTCATGTTTTCTATTTTCTGTTCCAGAGATTCTATCTGATTTTTTTGGTCTTGGAATTCTTCTACATGAGGATAAACATATTTGGAAACTAGCATGTCTACATATTTCTGATCTGATGGATACAACGGCTGTCCATTTTCTAGTGCATTAACTATAGAATCTAGTCTATTGGTATCCCCATAGCCAAATTCAATAAGGTTTTCAATTTCTCTTATCAGCTCTTCAGACATGAAGGAGATATCTAGAAGACTCCTACATAAAAAAAGATCGCATAACATCTAGGTATGATCATTTAAAAAATTCAGTCCTTTAGAAATTTGTTTTGTATGTAGTAAAGATTTAGAATCTAAAACTATACTTTGATTATTCCAATTTGCACTAGGTATTCTATCCCCCTCAGAAAATCATTATCTGAAATGGTACCACTTGCCCACATGCTTGCCGTATTTTTCACCCATGTGGGTATTTGTTGTGCTACCGTTGTTGTCGGAGATTGTGATGGAATATTGATTATTTTTTGATCAATCAGGTATTGAATTCCCTTTTCAAAATCGCTGTCTCCTAATTGGCTCTGTGACCACCATTTTGCATTATTTTTAACCCATTGTGGAATCTTGGGGGTAGAGGATGATTGTGGTTGAGGACTCGGCTGATTTTGTGGTTGAACTGGATTTGAGGTTGTATTGTTTGTCTGGGGAGTATTATTTTGAGATGGCGGGGAAGGATTTTGTACTGAAACCGTTGATGATTGATTCGTATTAGATAACATGGGTGGGCTGACAGTATGTGTAACAGTAGGTGGTAAAGTGGGACTTGATTGAGTTGGTTGTGTGGTAGGTGGATTACTTGTTTGACTAGACGGCTGTGATGAAGGAGCTGAATTTATGACTGATTGCGCACTTGTGGAAGGTGAGCTAGTTTGTGTAGGGGCAGGAGTTGATGGCGGTGAATTTACTGTTTGTATTATTGTAGAACTAGTACTGGGTGAATCATTTTGGTCACCAAGATAACTTACTATTATGGGGTGCTGCCCAATGGATAATGGAACTGTTTGTAAAGATGTCATACCGGCTGATAACGTACCTGAGCCAATGACTGTTGTTTTTCCACCTCCAACGTCTTCAAATCTAACTGTTCCTGTAGCTGAATTAGGTAATACAGTGGCTGTAAATGTTACAAGGTTACCAGATATTGAAGGATTTGGGTTTGCAGTAACCGTTACCGTAGAAGAAGCCTTGGTGACTACAACCGTAAAAGATTGAAGGATAGACTGTCCATTATTAAGATAAATTTGTACCGAGCCCGTATAATTTCCACTCGTTTGATATGTATGGGTATTAAATGGAACTACGGTACTATTAGTTAATCCATCTCCATATTTCCAAACTATCATGCTTACACTACTGTTGGTTGAATATGCAACATTGAAATTAACTTTCAACGGAGCCAAGCCAGATTTAGGATTGATATTAGCATTTGTCACAGAGCTAGGTGGCGTTGAATCAGAGACTACAGAGACTGAGTTACCTGTGCCTGGAATCCCTTCCCCATAACCACCGCCATTATTTGCCACAAATATCTCTCCTTTGCCAGAGTCGTATACCATATCACTTGGATAGCTACCTACAGTAAATGTTGCAACAATAGTTTTTGTTGCATCAGATATTACAGAGACAGTACCGTCGCTATTTGCTACAAATATCTCTCCCTTTCCAGAGTCGTATGCCATACTGCCTAGATAGCTACCAACATCGGTTATAACGCCCGTGGAATTATTTGTTGCATCGGAAATTACAGAGACTGCACCAGCATTTATGGTTGCAAATATCTCTCCCTTTCCAGAGTCGTATGTCAAAGCATTAGGATAGTTACCAACATCGATTGTGGCAACAACGGTGTTTGTCGCATCGGAAATAACAGAAACCGAGGCATCATTGCCATTATTTGCTACAAATATCTCTCCCTTTCCAGAGTCGTATGCCATACTGCCTGGATCTCTAACACTTATTGTGGCAACTACTGTATTGGAACTATCTGAGATTACAGAGACTGAGTTACTGCCTCCGTTTGCCACAAATATCTCTCCTTTGCCAGAGTCGTATACCATACCGGAGGGACTAATGCCTACACTGACTGTTGTAAGAACATATTGAGCATTTACAGGCTGTATGATGACCAAGCAAAAAATAATTCCGGATAGAATAATGATACTTTTTTCATACTTGTGTAAGATTGTTCTATTTTGTGCCGTGTGGTTATTCCTGAAGAAAAGATACTTAAACTGGATCTTTGGTCATATAGTTATGATGTATCATAAGGATGTATACTAACAATGTCTCCCAAATCTGACGCAATTGATAAAGCAGTTCTCAAATACATAGAAAAAAGTCTTTTTGCGCGCGGAAACCTAGTTCTAAGAACAAAATTCAACGATCAAATCGAAGGATCGATATACTATATGAGATTTAAGCATGAATCGAGGATTAAAGGGTTGGAACAATTTGTTAATATATCTTTGAAGAATGAAATTGAGATTCCAAATCGAGGATTAGAATTATTATAAATCTTTTTTGAGAATTTCAGATTTCCCATATGTAGATCTGACTAACAGATCATATTACGTATTGACGTGGAAAACTGTTAACAATTATAATAGATTCTCTATTGGTAGGAACAGTTTTTTCCCCAAGTTTAGAGAAATTTTCATTTCACATCAATACATCTGATGCTAGGCACAATGGAATGGAAGTGAAAGTGTGAGGGTTGATCGAATTATAACTCTTTTAGGAACAAATTTGATTATAATAGTTTCAAAAAACCAATTATAATACTTTCAAAATTCAATTATACATGTTTTAGGTGTAAATTCTGGTTTTACAAACTTGATTTTAAAATGTATATAATTCTATTAGGTATCAAAATCTATTATAATCATTTTTCAGTAATCTCAATTTTACACATTTATGATTCTTCAAAGATTGTATTTTATCCTCACTTGACTCACCATGCTCACCATATCAAATTTTACTCTCAGATATTGGTTATTGAGTTTCCACTATCTCTGGGCTTGACTCACCAATAGAATCACCGTTTTTTGCCTTATTTTGTTCATTATTGTCAAAAAGTGAGGGTGGTGAGGACGGTGAGGATTGATTTTGTATTTTCTCTATTGTTACGACCTTACTGTTTTTTGTGAATTTTTTGTCGTTTCGTGTGTAGGTTTCTATTGATACGCCATATCCGAGCTTTTTTAGAATGGGTTCAACCATTGTTAGTTCTGGCACTAGACGGTTTGCGGACTTGGGAAACTTGACAAATTTATTATTGGGCTCAATCTCCAAGTTGCACGCCATACGTCTTAGATCATTGAAGCATTTTTGTGCTGAATCCATGTAGTTGTCTTTATTTTCCATCAGTAATTCTATTGCCTGAACTATTGGATATGTATCTCTTATTGAGATCGAGTTTGACTTTTGTTTTTCGTAGAGTTTGTTTAGAAAGACGTTTGGTCCCTGATTCATCGCTCTTGCAATAGACTCTCCCCATACTTCAAAATCTGCTAGTCTTGTCTTTGGTCTAATCTCTTGTTTTACCGCGTGATGTGTTGAGAGAGATTTTTGTATCAGAGTAAAAATCTGTCCTAAAACAGGCGGCAAAAGTGCTCTGAACTTTTCCTGAAATTCTTGCTCCATTAGACGATCGTTTTCTCCAAGCGGTATTCTTTCGTATGTTATGATTCGATCTAGCAGATCAGGAAAGTCTGGATTTAGAACAATTCCGTTTAGTACTAGTTTACTTCTAAAGTTTAATATCGCTTCATCAGAATTTGAATACAAAGCACGTTTTTGGTTTCCGCTGCCTGTTATTGCCCTACATAAAATGTCACTGACTTCCTGTGTGATTTTGGTTACATTATCAAATGCTGACATGTATCTATTGTAGAGTTGTACAATGAGGTTGTCATTTTGATTAGTCATTGAGGTACAATTATCGTCAGTACCCATTCCGTTTGGATCAACTATCCTCTTAATTGTTGCAGTAACCGTTGTTTTCATACTCCCTGCCGCCCCGTCAAAAACCATTATTGGTACAGATGTACCTTCAAGCAAAAATGATGTCAAATGCACTTTAAAGACCTCTTTGTCTTTGATTCGAAGTAGTTCTGCTAGTCTATCCAAGGCAGAGGAATCATCAAAGGTTGGTTTTGCTTGTTCAAAGCTACTTTGTGTTCTGCGGAATATTGGCATTGATTCAGTATATGGTACTATGTCAATTGATTGAGCAGTTATTTTTACAATTTTCCAATCTTGTGTTGCAAGGTCATAGTATACCGTATTGTCAACCGAGGCGATTCTATTGTACACTTTTTCTTTTGATGCGTTATTCATCTGTGCATCAGAAATTATTGCAGTCAGGATATTTTTGAAAAAATCCTCACCACGAATTTTTGGACTTTGGCAGTTACGATATGTATGATTTAACCACTGTATAGCTCGTGCACTTGAAAGCTCTACTGTTTCTATATGTCCATTTATTTCAATTACTGCGTATACTTCTCTCGAATTGTTCTGCGAAATGATGAGTCTTTTGATCTTGGAAGTAGCAAACTGGTAGAGATCCTGCGATTCATTTGCATTGTCATTCTTGCCGTATTTCTTGGCAGATTCAAAGAGAGTTCTAAGCTCTTCATTACTAAGTGGCGGGTTATTTTTTTCATTTATTGTTTGTAATTCTGCCCAAGCAGTTGGTTCATCAAGCTTTCGTTCATGAAGAAGTTCACAAGCCACTTTAAACATAGCAAGATTTCTTGATCCTTCTTGCACTCCAGCATTTTTGATCTCTATCATTGATTGCCTATTTTGTTCAGTTTTAAATCCCAGTTTCTCTAGATGCTCAATGATTTGCTGAAAGTCAATTTTTGCTATTTTTGTGGTTGTGCTGATTATCTGGTATTCCTTCTTTGTCATTGGATGGATGCTTCCAAGACTAACTACGTATGTTCCGCTTGACTGGACATCTATGCGACCAATATTCTTGTTTTCCAATCTCAGTGTTTTTGGTAGTTTGTATGCCTTGAGGTAGATGTGGTAACCTTTGTTGGTTTTAACAACTAGTGTTTGGTTTTTTACATCGGGATATATCTCATCCAAGACTGATTCGTCGTTGAAATCCAAGTCTACCACAACTAGATTATCACTGGTTTTTCCACAAATGACTCCTAGATTTGCGTTATCTGGAATCTCTCCTGTGAACATTTCATCTTGGTATTTTGCCCATTGGATTTGAGGAACTTTGGATTGTTCTTTTAGAGGTATTATGTTCAATCCTTGTTCTTTTAAGATGGTAATACATTCAGTTCTATTCATTTTTGTCTCTCCTTACTATCTCGTATTCTGCCTTACAATCAAGACATATTCCATGATTGGTGCCAATTTTTCCAGATACTATTCCGCCACATTCACAGAATATTGGAATAAACATAGTTTCCATTTTATTTACCCCTCAAGAAACATTGCACAGCTCTTGTTTTTTCGTAAAGTTGCGTCTTTTTAGTTTCATATTCTGAAATTGTAGTCAAAATCTTTAGCTTTGTATCCATGTCAGAATCTTCTTGATATAATATCTGTAAATCCTCTGTAACATTATCACAGAGTATTATTCCGTCATTGATTGATTGACAGTATTCTGTTATGGCATCTTCATTAAACCATTTTCTCGCATTATTTCTAATTGCATGTAGATCCTTTTCAACTGTGGATATATTGCAACCAATTTTCTCTGCAATCTGTTGATTGATATATCCTCTTAGACGTAATTGGTTTACTCTTTTTCTTCTATAGGAAATTTTTTCTTCTGTTATAGAGTCAGATGTTTCAGAAAGTGTAATGTTGGTGAGATTCTGAATTTCTTCAAATTCAAGCTCTGGAATTATGTGTTTCAATTCATAATCTCCTCAAATTTACAGTTACCGCGTATCTCTCTGTGTTTACATAATGATTCTATATTGTCATGATATTTTCCAGAATTGTATTCTTCATTTTCAATTGGTAGAGTAAATTCATCCTTGTGGATTATACAACGTACTATTTGCATGTCTTTCTATCTCCATTTGTGAAATTTTCTAAAATTCTAAGGACGAATCTGCTTCTAGGAATATCTTTTCTTAAGGAATCCAAGTAAGTGAGGAGTTCTACAGGTATGGTAATACAAATTCTTGTAAGAATCTGCCTTCCTGAACCGTTTTTTATAGTATTAATCTTCATACTAATAATAGGCTAATGCAGAATGAACAGCGGAAACTGGATAAATTGAACCTAAAATCAAGACCTTCTGACGACCTTCCGATAGTTGGTATTTCAAAGCCACTTTCTCAGACTGAAAGTAAGAGATTGCCTCAAGTTATGCCTGTTTTGGAATTTATTCTAGAAAACCACGTGTTTAGTGC
>JBARDK010000094.1:0-8739 GCA_049795075.1 Nitrosotalea sp.
AACCAGGCCAAACTATGCCATTTTCTGTAATTGGTTTTGAAACAAATTTTTTCTAACCTTTAAAGAGTTTGAAAACAAAAAATTAAGCATCAGCTAGTTTTGCGTAAAAGGTAGAATTTAAAATCGATTATTGCAAAATGGAAATTTATTGGCAGTGACAGAGTCTTCCGATTTGCCGTTTGATATAGATGAAAAATTTATTGAGCAAAATAAAAAATCAAGTTCTAAAAACATAATGAAAAGAGAGGGAGGACCTTATACCAAATCTGAACGCGACAAAAGGCAACAAGAAGTGTACAAGCTACATTTTGAATATGGATATTCTGCAAGAAAAATTTCAGAACTGATGAAGGTGAACAGGAATACCATTAATGGAGACATTGATTACTGGTATTCAAAAATTCATAAAAATGCAAATATCTTCAATCCTGAAGATGCAGTCATTGTTAACCTAGAACGGTTGGAAATTCAAAGATCTCGTCTACGAGAGCAACTAGACAAAACAAAAACATTTCAGGAAAGACTTGCTTTGGAGCGAATGATATATGAGATTGATTGTAAGATCTTGTATACTTACACGCGTATGGCAGAATCTACGAGAAGATTATTGAAATTTTCTACTGATAAGCTAAATCGATGGATGAAAGACAACAAAAGAGAGGAACGTTATCTGACATTGTTAGATAAGATATCTGTCTCAGAAAAGGCCCATGAGAAAATCAACAAGATAATCAAAGAAGATAGATCTCATCCCAGATGAGATGTTTGGAATACCCTTTTAGCTACTGCAAGTTTTGCTGTCCTCAGCCACAATAAGACATACTGCCTCTACTCCTTGCACTAGAACCCTCAGTGGGTTCAGACCTGTAAGAGTTTGAACCTTTACTCGAAGTCAACATCTTCGATATCCATTAAATCCAAACTAGAACAGATGATTCTATGTCAATATGCGATCATGCTTAATTATTGAACAAGGTTAACAAAGGAAATGGCTAAATTCTTGTTATTTTTTGCATCATTCATTTTCGGATTTATACTTTTGAGCACTACAGAACCAGCATTTGGATATTGGGATATAACCAACGGAGCAACTGGAGGGGATTGTAATAAGATAGGAAAATGGGCAGCTCTAACCTGTACATTGGGTCAAGATTTGAAAGATGGAATAAAAATACACAACAATGGGATTACATTAGACGGTAATGGACATACTATGAATGGAACAAGCCAACTGTATGGCGTAATTATCTCAGGTCTAAATGGCGTTACCATTAAAAATGTCATCATAGCAAATTTTTCTGTCGGAATTTATGTAGAAAGTGGAAAATCAAATACTATAACAAAGAACAGCATTTCAAATTCTACCCAATCTGGAATACTGCTAAATCAAACATCACAAAACACTATAGAATCAAACAATATACTGTTTAATTCTAATGACGGAATACAACTGCTTGAATCAAATGAAAACACAATGGAAAGTAATCATGTCACATATAATGGCCCATTAGCCGGTATTTACTTGAAAACCTCTGATAACAACAATTTCATACTTTCGAATTTTATATCTAATCCATCTAATACCGTGAATATGGGCGCAATGGCAGGAGTGGAGATAAAAGATAATTCTGCCCATAATCTGGTGGAATTTAATACCATTACAAAGGATAGATTAATGGGAGTACAAATTTTTGACTCTAGTTCCAATGATGTGACCTGTAACGACATTTCATCTCATGGAGCAGCTGTAATGTTTGGTGCGCATGATGGAATACAAGTTATCAATCGTCCAAGTATAAGCAACCAAATTTACATGAATAATTTTCTAGATTCTGATAGTGCTACTGTTACAGCTGTAGCTGGTACAAACAAATTTGATCTGCCAAAACCAATAGGCGGAAATTACTGGGATGTCTTTAGCCCTCCTGCTGCCCCCTGTCCAAGCAATGATAATGTGTTTTGCAATACACCTCCCGCTCCATATGCTTTTCCGGGTGACCAAGATAATATTCCAAGAGTAAAACAAATTCTGTGGAAGACTAATCCAAACCTGTGCATGTCCAATCTTACTACCAATAATTTAGAAATTGCATCAGCAGGGGAAACAATACCAGAATTTCCCTTTACATTAGTACCACTTTTAATAGGTTTTGCATCATTATTGATATTCTACAGAATAAAATTCAAATTCTAAATTTTAGACACAAACTAGATCCAAAACTGCTTTCCAAATTTTTTATAAAAAATATACTACGTCATCTTTTTTTATTATCTTGTTTATTGCTACTGAGATGAAGGGTATCTAATTTTTTTAAAATGAGAAAGACAAGTCTTTAATATTATAAAAAAACCGTTCACACTGTGAAAAGTAGTATAAACTCTAAAGTGCTTCATACTTATTTAACTGGGATAGTTCTTATTGTAATAATAATGGCAACATTTGTTGTTGTATTTACTATACTGGAATTGAATCAAGCAAGTATTGTAGAGTCTTTATTGACAAAACAAGCGAATCTACAATTAATAGATACCCATGTAATTGCATTAGCGATTAGTTCTCAGTTGGAAGATGTTGAAACAAAAATTGGTGACAGCGCAGCAGACTTGTCTAATGTCAAGAATCTTCAGAGTGAGCAAACACATAGCATACTAGAGAACACATTTCAAAATGTTGAACAAGATTTTCCCGATACTATTCTTTATCTTGTAGATAAAAACGACATCATAATTGATGGAGTTAATTACAATAACCTAACCTTTAATGGTAAAAGCTTAGCATATAGAGAAGATATTAAAACAGTTCATTCCACTTTGAAAGAACAGGTTTCTAATGGTTTTTATGGTGTGGATGGGAAATTCAGGATAGCTGTATCATATCCTGTTT
This sequence comes from Nitrosotalea sp., assembly GCA_049795075.1. Classification (GTDB taxonomy): domain Archaea; phylum Thermoproteota; class Nitrososphaeria; order Nitrososphaerales; family Nitrosopumilaceae; genus Nitrosotalea. The sequence goes on from JBARDK010000094.1 coordinate 2,885, forward strand.
TTGATACCGATAAGAATCTAATAGGAATAATAGGGGCAAGTACACCAGCTGATCTATATTTTAGCAAACTCACAAATGCGTCGAGCACACAATCACAATTTTCTGCCATCCTTGACAAGAATCAGACATATCTTTCAACTCCAAGAAAATTTCAAATTGGCGATAGTTACTTTAGCGATAAAATTCAATCATATTTTGGAAGAAACACTATACAGAATAAACAATATGGCACAGTGTTTTCAGGTACTCCGTCGTCAGCCATCTACAATTTTGGCGGTGAACGAATCAACACTGGATATCCTGTTTATGTAAACGATGAAATTCAATATTTTGTCTTTGTTATCACTCCTACAGACTCGATCTATGCAGAACCCAACGCTATCTACTACTCACAAATTATTGAATTAGGAATAATTTTTACAATAACTATATTCATCATGATCTTTTTCATCAGAAAGAATTTCAATCTAGTGAAAAAATTAGAGGAAGTAAATAAAAACTTGTTACTGGCTGATAAAGCCAAAGATGAATTTGCTGCAATGTTGACTCATGAATTGAGGACACCGCTAGTACCAATACAAGGATATGTGGATATCTTGCTTAGTGGTCATATAGGTAGTCTTACTGATGTTCAGAAGGAGAAACTGCAAATAATCAAAGATAGCACTAGGTCATTGCTCAACCTCATATCAGACATTCTGGATGTCCAAAAATTAGAATTGGGTCAGCTAAAAATCGTAAAACAAAGAAATAACATCAAAGATACAGTAACACAATCAGTGGAGGCATTAAAGACGGTTGCTTCAGGTAAAACTATTGTACTTGTAAATCACATAAATAGTAATATTTTTGCAAGTTATGATGACGAACGAATTAAGCAAGTCATAACAAATCTGATTAAAAACAGTCTGAATGTATGTAGTCCGCAAACTGGGAAAGTAGAAATCATCGCTAACGATTCTCCGTCTGAAATCAAAATCTCAGTTAAAGATAACGGTAAAGGCATTCCAGACGCGGACAAAGATAAAATATTTAGAAAATTCTATCAAGCTGATACTTCATCTACTAGGGAGTCAGGTGGTACTGGGGTGGGTCTTGCCATCTGCAAAGGGATTGTAGAAACCCATGGTGGCAAAATATGGTTTGAAAGTAAGTATGGTCAAGGAACCACATTTATTTTTACAATTCCAAAATAAAAATTTGGAAAGGGTTTTTTCTTTCACCCTAATCACCTTATGTTTTTACGGCGCGGACATGACCCTGTCTGTACTGACAGAGGGTAGAAACACCCTCCAGTCCATTATAACTGATGTAAGAGACAGGTCACAGTCCGCTACCGTTTTTCTCCACTATTGCCTTGTCTTTTGGCAAAGTCCCCACAAATCTCCAGCCCTGAGAAATCAGCGTTTCCACCTGATCAAGTGATACAACCATCTGAGTTGGTTGCGTGCTGGTTTTGTTTGCATTTGCCTGTTCTTGTTTTGTACCGTTGCCCTGCATCTCAAGATCTAGCAATTCCTCACTTCGCATGAAAGCTTGTCGCATCTCTTCAATCAGTGCAACAGGCAAGACTCCTTTGTTTCTGTGACTTGTACCACAAAACCTCGAACCATTGAATCCTTTTTGAACGAAATATGCCATATTCATCAAAATAAAATACAAACCAACGTTTCTTTGCACCATTTTTTCCATGCTGTCTTACCTCTGATCTTGGGTGATACCACCGTTTTGATACTGAAATTACAATCATTTCTGATACTACTAGGATACTTCTTTTTGGTCTTAAATTGGTGAAGGTACGAAATGATTTTTGAAGTGGATGCTTTCAGTTCTAAAAAGTCAATAATGAAAGAAAAATGATCCCACAAGAAAAAAATAGTGTGATGCTAACATACTTCTAAAGGCTTAGAATGTCTGTTAGACTTTGTAGAAAGTCACCTTTTGGTCGAAACATTTGGGCGGTTCGACCACGCGTGTGCAGGATGTCTTTTGACCGTCATCCACGCATACGTAGGTTGCCGAGCACCTGTGGTCTTAGACCAGTTTTTTATTGTATTGATTCCACTCAATCATGAGAACTGATCCAGAGGAACTGATCCAAAGCTTGTCTGGTAGAATAATCCAGATCTGGTTGTTAGTTATGCAACAAATCAATAAATACTGTAAATGCCTGATTTGTGTATGAACCGGAAAATCGGTATTATTTCCATATCTGCCGTTCTCTTTTGCTTGCTCTTCACACAAACTGCAAATGCAATAACTGTTGTTGCAACAGTACCAGTTGGTTTGGGTCCTGTGAGCGTTGCATACGACTCTGGCAAGGACGAGATATTTGTGGCAAACTTTGCTTCCAATTCAGTCTCTGTAATCTCTGATGCCACCAATACAGTTGTTGCAACACTATCCGTTGGTTCTAATCCTGAAGGCGTTGCATACGACTCTGGCAAGGACGAGATATTTGTGGCAAACGAGGTTTCTAATTCAGTCTCTGTAATCTCTGATGCCACCAATACAGTTGTTGCAACAGTACCAGTTGGTTCGGGTCCTGTGAGCGTTGCATACGACTCTGGTAAGGGGGAGGTCTTTGTGGCAAATCATGGTTCCCATTCAGTCTCTGTAATCTCTGATGCCACCAATACAGTAGTTGCAACACTATCCGTTGGTTCGAATCCTTTTAGCGTTGCATACGACTCTGGCAAGGACGAGATATTTGTGGCAAATCAGGCTTCCAATTCAGTCTCTGTAATCTCGGATGTTGCAGCTGCAATAACACTCTCTCCAACATCGGGTCCGACAGGTACTGAAGTTACAGTTTCGGGAACAGGTTTTCTTGTATCTCAGTCCATCACAGTCACCTATGATGGTACCACCCAGACAACAACTGGAACATGTGTCACAGACGCATCAGGAAACCTGCCGTTGACTGACAACTGTTCCTTTACAGTCCCCGCTTCTATCGGAGGATCTCACACGGTTACTGCAACTGACGGCACCAACAGTCCGACTGCTACATATACGGTAACCAGCATATCCGTTCCAGAGTTTCCACTTGGCGGAATGGTATTTCTTGTAATAGCTTCTATGGCAGTCTATCTGGCAATAAGATACAAGACACTCGGGACATCAAATATCAGAGGTTTATCCTGATAAAATATTATTAAAATTCAAGAAAAAATCTGGAAAAAGGGATTTGGTTTCACCCAAATCACCTTATTATTTTACGGCGCGGACAGGGAACTGTCTCAACGGACTGAGGGTTTGCACACCCTCCAGTCCACTCTTACTGGCGGTTCAAACAGAATAGGTCCAAAATATTTTCATTATGATAACATTACACCAAAAACGACACCATAAAGAAAACCTCAAAATTAGTTAAATCAAAGCAAATACCATATCGTACCATGAAATTCGACGACTTCTGGGGTATTGTAACAACAGATCTTACTACACAAAAACAGTTTGCAACCCAGACAAAGACATTTCATGCAAAATACTCTGGGGGAAGAATACTCATAACAACATCAGACGACACATTATGGACAATTGACCGCTCCACTGCAAGGCAGATATGGAACAAGGCACTCTCCATGCATGAAAAAATGCGGTTCATTCACACAAGTTATGCCCATGAGAACATCCGCACCTCATCGTATATCATATCTCTGATGAAGCATTTTGTTGCAGACGAGTCCAAGATGGAGTGATTCTGTTCCCTCTTGCAAGTAAAATCAAGAAAATTCACAAATCAAGTCATTTTTTAGGCACGAGCTTTACAAAATGGATCATTTTTGCAAGATACATGTTATTGTCCCGCAAGGGCAAAAAATAATATTTTTGCAAAGACTGGATGTAATCTTTCTTTGATTCAGGCAGTTAACCTACTTTCTTTTTTGTTGTAAAATTATTGAAGTTTTCACTTGATAATTTTCTGATCGATATTAGGAATGAATTTGAATGATTTGATTTAAAAATAAAGATCGCATTAAAGCAAATTATTGCAAGTTTTCACTTGTTAATTTTTCAAGAGAACCTACCGATTTTCTAGAATAATTGTAAGTATAACCTTAAGAAAGAGGATGATCAATGGAGGTATAAGACATGAAGTATGTATCACAATGGTACAGACAGGTTATGGGCTTATCGCCTAGAAAGAAAAAGATTCTGTTGATTTGCTTATGGTGCCTTGCACCTATTGAGATGGGGATTATCACAGGTGTGTTTTATCTAGGAAAACAATTACATCAAACCGCCAGTCTGTCTGGCACATTAGCTACCTAGCATCTTACTGCAATTAACAGGGGAAATATCTGATATCATGAGTTATTTGATCATGTGTTAATTTCTAAACAAATTACGATATTTGCGGTATGTCTTAACAGACTCGAGATACACATGAACATTTCAATCTAAAACTTTACTGCTCTAGTTACTGCAACTACGCCAACAATTGAAACTAAAACAACAAATCCTGCCAAACTGCCAAATTCTGGAACCGTAGATGATACACCAGTAGAAGGCCCAACAATGACTTCGCCTACCATCCACTTTGTATCTTTTGCAAAATATCTAAAATCTCCAGAATTCTGAAAAGTAAAGGAATAAGTCGTTGCAGGTGAAATTGCGCCGCTGTCAAACAAAACTCCTGTCTGGTTTCCATACGGTAAACCATCTGTCAAGTCGTGAGCCACATTGTCATCATTTGTCCAAGTTACTGTATCTCCGGAAGCAATATCAATTATGCTTGGGCTAAAGCAGGTGAGTGGCCCAGAGACACAACTCTGCCCAGACCCAGAGCCTGGCATGATGGTTACCTGTACTGTTGCTGCAAAAACCGGCGGTATTATTGCGACGATTCCAAAAACTAGGGCAAGTGTCAAGAGAAGATAAAAGTTATTACATTTCATTTTGGATATATGTAAAATGTATCTGTACTATATGACTTTGATCTAGACTGTGAAAATACACAAGAAATCTATATTTGCAAGCAATAAGGAGAAAAAATTTGACCAACATCAAGTTATAGAATAATCCTGGTACGAAATCACATGGCAGAAAACACCGATACAAAAAAATCATTTATCAAGGAATTCATGGAATTTTTGCAAAAGTTTTCAGTAATTGGTCTTGCAATTGCGTTTGTAATAGGACAAGCTGCATCCAAGCTGATCACTGCGTTTGTAACTGATATCATAACTCCGCTTATCGGCCTTCTCACGCCAAACGTTGGCGACCTCAATAAAGCAGGCCTGACTGTGGGCAGTTCCACATTCTCATACGGAGACCTTATCTCAAATGTGATAAATTTTCTAGTTATTGCACTAGTTGTATTTTTGGCATACAAACAGCTCTCAAAGTTTGGCCTGATGAAGGACCCAGTAAAAGGCTAACACTAGTTCCCACGATTAGAATCTAATCCAACATTTTGCAGAATCATAAGGCGGGTTAACAGTCTGAATCAAAGAAAGATTACATCTAGTTTTTACAAGTCTTATTTTTTGCCCTTGTTATCTGCATCAGGCATTCCTGTCTGTCTCTTTTTATTTGAGATCATCTTGCCCAGACCCGCATACAATACGATAAATGCCATCTGAAGAAACTCTATGTGGGGTATGCTCATAATTCCTGTAGGATGAGCCACTCTTGGAAAATGGCCTTCAGTAAAGTTACCATGGAATCCCTGCGACATGTTGCCTGACGGTATACTCCCTGGCATGTGACCTCCGTGACCGCCTATCAGATTGTGTATGTGAGTAGAAAACCATATTATTGAAAATACTGCGGTTCCCACAATTCCAATGATTTGCCATATTCTGCCCCATTGTTTTATGACAGGCACTGCCCAAAAGACTTGCAAT
>JBARDK010000095.1:0-7105 GCA_049795075.1 Nitrosotalea sp.
AGCCTACACAAGATCAGGTAAGAGCAATGATGAAGACCCTAAAGGCAGAGAGGCCAATTCCTGGTAACTCTATGCAAATTACTGGTGGTGAACCAATGTTGCGAGAAGACATTGCCGATGTTATCAAAATAATGAAAGAAGAAGGCGTAGACCATATACAGATGAATACAAACGGAATCAGGTTTGCTCTAGATCCAGAAGCACTGCGAGAAGTCAGACTTGCAGGTGTAAATAATCTATATCTTAGCTTTGACGGCGTAACTCCAAGAACAAATCCAAAGAATCACTGGGAAATTCCATATGCATTAGAAAGTGCAAGAAAGACAGGAACCACTGTTGTCTTTGTCCCTACCGTTATCAAATCAATTAATGATCATGAACTAGGTGGCATTATCAGATATGCGCAAAAGAATCTTGATGTTGTACACGCAGTTAACTTCCAGCCAGTCTCGCTGACAGGAAGAATGGGCAAGAAAGAACGTGAGAAATACAGAATCACAATACCTGACTGCATACAAAGAATTGAAGAGCAAACCGGTGCTGAAGTAACAGTAGATGACTGGTTCCCAGTTCCAAGCTGTATGCCACTGACAAACGTTATTGAGGCATTTTCAAGTAAACCAAAATACGAATTATCAATTCACTTTGCATGTGGTGCCGGAACATACATCTTTGAAGATCAGGACACCAAAAAGTTTGTCCCATTAACAAAATTTGCAGATATTCAAGGAATGTTGGAGCTCTTCGAAGACAAGGCAGAAGAGATTCGTTCTGGTAAAAACAAGTACTTTACAATGCTAGAGGTTGTAAGAAAACTCTCAAGCTTTGTTGACAGAAAGAAGCAGCCAGCAGGCCTTGACTTGGCAAAGATGTTTGGCAATATCTTAATGAAGAGATCATTTGATTCAGTTGGTTCATGGCATGTAAAGGGACTCTTCTTAGGCATGATGCATTTCCAAGACAAGTATAACGAAGACTTGGAAAGACTGCAAAGATGCGATATTCACTATGTAACACCAGACCTTAGGATAATTCCATTCTGTGCATTCAACGTAATCCCAGAATGGTATAGAGACAGAATCCAAAAGAAATATTCTACAACAGTAGAAGAATGGGAACAAAGAGTTGGAGCAAAACTAGAAGATGGTCTATACAGGGGTATCATGAGAAGAGGCTCGGGTGACGAGCTTGCCGCAGGATGTGCAAAAAGCCAGATGTTCCACGAAGCATCTCAAGCTTTGATGTAAATTTTATTTCATCAAATCTCTCACCTTTAAAATTCTAAAGATTAAGTGTAAGAGTATTACATCACAATTCTAATTGAAAATAGGGATCATTCACGGATTTGTGGGTGGAGGTGGAGGAACCGAAAGAACTCTGCTTGCTCTAATTGAAGCATTGATGGAGCATAAACACATCGTACACCTATACACAGTTTCCAAACCGACAATTCAACTACCGAAAATAAAAGTTCAATCTGTCTTTCCTTTTCGCTTGCCAGCTTTTGGTTTGTATCAAAGATATCTTGAATCAAAACTAACCAAAAAAGCACAAGACGATGATCTGATAATACAGGTGTCTGGAGGCCTAGCTATCCCAAATAGAAAAGGACAAAAAATTATAATTTATTGCCATCATGATTTCAGAAACGAAACAGAAAAAGATGTCACAAAGTACAAGGGCATATGGTCAGCATATTACAAGCCATACTACGCTCTAAGCCAAAAATTTGTTAGCCAGATAGGCGACGAAAACATTGTACTTGTAGCAAATTCAAAATTCATACAAGATTCTCTTAAAAGTAGATTTGGGAAAGATTCTATTGTAATTTATCCGCCAGTTGATGTTGGTATATTTCAGAATAACATGAATAAAGAACAAAGAGTACTCACTATATCAAGATATTCTCAGGAAAAGAACTTGGAATTTGCAATAGATGCATTAAATGAGATAGATACGCCGTATACCATTATTGGCAATACCAAAACTAGAGTAAATGAGCTATATTATGAGAGTCTTGTCACAAAAATCAAGAATGGAAAATCAATTGGGAAAATACTGCTGATGAAAAACATAGAACGCAATAAAGTGATAGAGAATTCAAAGAGATCTAAGGTGTATTTTCATGCTTCACCTGAAACCTTTGGAATTTCTGTTGTTGAAAGCATAGCAGCTGGCTGTATTCCAATAGTACCCAACAACTCTGCTCATGTGGAAACTGTTCCATTTGATGTCCTACGATACGAACCAGATGACAAAAGAGGTGCCCAAGAAAAAATCAGGAAGGCACTCTCAGGTGAGTATGATGGTTTACTGAATCAACTTAGAAACTCCATTGGCGTTTATGGAAAGGACACTTTTAAGAAATCTATGACAAGTTTCATTGAAAATATGGGAAACTAAATGATTGCTATGTGTCTGATATGTGATATTTTTTCCATCGTTCTGTATCTAGACTCATGTCCATTGTCAATCTCGGGCCAGTATAGTCATTGATTGTCATAGGTTGAATTTCAGGAGTAGTTAATTTAGCCAATTCAAACATTGAAATCTTTTTGTCTCCAACAATGTGTACATAACCGTACAAATTTTCTTTCTGAACATCCATTATTCCCTTGGATACATCTTGGGCAAAAAGATATGTTCCAAATCTGTCTACAAACGCATGTGGGTAAGGCCATTTTTTCTTTGCCACAAAATTGGTTCTTATAATCAAATATTCCGAAAGTCTGTTTACTTCATATTCTCCTATCAATTTTGTCAAAGCATAGAAATTCTCAGGATATGGAATGGATCTTTCTTTATACATTCCAGTATGCCCGTCGAAAACACAAGCAGTACTTATGTAGATGAATTTAGTGTCTCTTTTCTTGTCAAGAACTGCATCCACCAAGTTTTTGGTACCTTCCACGTTTGTATTCCATGCAAGTGGTCTGTTCTCTTCACATGGTCTTATGTGAGTCAAAGCAGCAGCATGTATTATGGTGTCAAAGTCATGATTTTTTATATAGTCGATGACATTTTTCTTGTTAATTATGTCAAGTTCCTGGTGTGATGGTGTTAGTGCACTTGGAAAAATCTTTTTTAATTCGGTGCCAAGGGCTCCATTTCCACCCGTGATTAAAACACTCAACTTTCTTCTGATGCTTTAAGTAAACTATGTTGTAAACCTTTCCCGAAAATCTAATACTGTAGCCTGTCTATTTTTCCACTCAATATGTTGGCAACTCTCAAGGCAGTCTTGCCATCACCTAGTGATTTATTCCACTCCAGATCATTTTCATGTGAGGTAATCACCTTGACTGCAGTTTCTACATTTTTCGGATCTAATCCTGCAAGTATGTTAGAACCTTCTTCTATATATTCGGGTCTCTCAGTACTCTCACGTATTGTAACGCAAGGTTTCTTAAAGTACAGAGCTTCTTCTGGAACTGTACCGGAATCTGTAATGAGGCAAAATGCGTTCTTCTCTAATTTGGAAAAATCAAAAAAACCAAGAGGTTTTATCAATTCAAGATTGTTCGGTATCTTTTTTTTCTTGATCTTACTTAGCGTCCTTGGGTGTATTGGATAGATTACTCTCTTCTTGAATTTCTTACCTATTGCTTGCAGGGAAAAAAAGATTTTTTCCAAGGCCTCTGGGAAATCAACGTTTTCACTACGATGCGCTGTAACCAAAAAGTAACTATTTGGTTCTAAATTCATTTTTTCCATGATGTTGCTAGATTCTATCTTGGGTGAAAAGTAATTTATGACATCAATTATTGGATTTCCTACGACGTATATTTTGCTTGGATGAATGTTTTCTCGAATCAGGTTTTCTCTGGAATATGTTGTATATGGTAACAAAAGAGAAGAGAGATGATCAATTATAACTCGATTTTTTTCTTCAGGCATACGAAAGTCATAACTACGCATACCTGCCTCGAGATGAGCTATCTTTATTCTATGGTGAGCGGCAGGAATGGCTGCAAGGCCGCTATTTGTATCGCCTAAAATTAGCAAAACATCAGGTTTTTCCTTCAATAGCGCCTCTTCTGACTTTATTATGATATCTGAAACCTCTGGCCCGTATTTGCCCGTTTTTATTTTCAGGTCATAGTTAGGTTTGCGAATGTCAAGTTCATCAAAAAAGACTGAATTTAACTCGTGGGTATAATTCTGGCCCGTGTTGACCATCACATGATCAAAATTTGTGTCTAGTAGGGAAAAAATCCTACTCAATCTGATTATCTCGGGCCTTGTCCCAAAAATGGACATTATTTTCATATGATATGGATGATGTTATTGCCAAATTTAAAAGGTTTTCAGATGATTATAAAATTAATTTCAAGGTTTGTACAATTGAGCAATTAAGACTTATTAACTCAGCGCCAATCATTGCATTTGAGTTGGATTATTCATCGGTCATAAATGACCAAAATATTCTGATAACCGGCGGTACAGGAAGCTTTGGTCATCAAATGATAAAAGAATTAATGAGATACAAACCGCGAATTATCAGAATCTTTAGCAGAGATGAAGATAAACAACATCTTATGAGACAAGAGTTTGCAGATGATCCCATAATTAAGAGAATGCAGTTTGCCATAGGAGATGTTAGAGACTATGATAGGCTTTACACTGTAACAAAAGATATTGATATAATATTTCATGCTGCAGCGTTGAAACAAGTTCCAACTGTAGAATCTCATCCTTTTGAAGCAGTAAAGACAAACATCATCGGGGCATACAACATAGTCAAGGCATCTGTTGCCAGAAAAGTATCTCAAGTAGTTGCGATAAGTACTGACAAGGCAGTAAAACCAGTCAATGCCATGGGCATGACAAAAGCACTGCAAGAAAAAATAGTTCTCTCTGATGATTTGTCAAAAGATGATACAATATTTTCCTGTGTTAGGTATGGTAACGTGCTTGGAAGTAGGGGAAGTATTATGCCGTTATGGGATTTGAAGATAGCAAAAAAGGAATCACTTCCTATAACTCATCCTGATATGACTCGGTTCATGTTAACGTTAAGCCAGGCCATAGATCTTGTCTTTTATTCGATAAAAAATGGAAAAGGAGGAGAAATATTTGTCAAAAAAGCGCCTGCTGCCAAAATAATTGATCTTGCAAAAGCATATGCCCAATTGAAGACAAGTCACAAGAATTATCCTGTAAGGTACATCGGTATACGGGCAGGAGAAAAAATTGATGAGATTCTAGTATCGGAAGAAGAGATGCGGCGAGTTGAAGAAAAAAAGGATCATTTTGTGATAAAACATGAAGAAGAATTTGATATGCAATCGTTGAAAAGACCTGTTAAAGCAAAGGAATATGGTTCTGCCACTGTCAAACATCTGAACAAAAATGAGCTGATGGAACTTATGAAGAAACTTAAATGGATTACTTGATTTTATATGTATTTTGTAAATACGCATATTTTTTCATGTTAGGTTTTTTCTTTCATGTTCATGTATGACTTTAGTATGGCACCTGAAACAGATTTTGGTAATACTCTGAATATGACATCTCTTAGCATGTGACGACCTCTTGAGGTCAATGGCTTGGTCTTTTGATATTCTTTTATGGCTTTTTCGTATTTTGTTAGCTCATCCGTGGGAATCTTATCTAGTATGAATTTTCGTATCTTATTGGTTTGAGCTAAAGATATGACTACTTTTTCCTTTGTAAGTTGTTTTTGATGTACTCTGTATTTTGCTAATGTTTTTGGTATTAGATGCAATCTACACTTGTGTAAAACACAATATCTTAACCAAAATTCATAGTCTTCCTTGTAACCAATTGTTTCATTGAAAGCGCCATATCTCTGAATTACTGATCTGTGGATTAAACTGGTCGTTCCATTTCCAAAATAATGGTCAAGCAAAATTACACCTTGTTGAAAACTCTCCAGTTGGTTGTAGTTTGGTTCTGTGAATTTTTCAACCATATTTCCATCTGAATTTATGATGTCATAATTTGAATAAAATATTATATTTTCCTTGTTTTCTATCTTGGAAGATTCTAAGAGCATTTCTTCCAAAGCATTAGGGTATAGTACATCATCTGCACTCAACCACTTGAACCATTCGCCTGACATGTTCTTTATTCCTAAATTTAATGCAGATGCGGTACCACCATTTTTCTTTGTAATTGTCATTATTTTGTCTGAATATCTTTTTAGGATTTCAGGTGAATGATCTGTAGATCCATCATCCACAGCAATGATTTCTATATTGCTATATGTTTGGTTTAGAGCTGAGTTGATACATTCTTCCAAGAATTCTTGTGCATTATACACAGGAATAACTATTGAAACTTTATCATCCTGCTGATTCACTAAATATCTTTTATCTAGGGGTTATTTTTGGTTAATTGTTAATTGATATACTGGTGAGAGATAAAAAAAGTCATGGTCAGAAGAATTGCATTTCGGGCTTGGTTCTATTTTAGGCAGGGCTGGGCTCAATATTTTGCATTTCTATTTGCAGCCGTGAACACTATGACTGTAACATACTATCTGGCAATCAAGGATGTTCCAGTTCTGAAGGAGATATTTTTCGCATTTTGGGTATACCTTGCTTTCGTATCAGCAGTTGGCATTCCAATATTAGTCGGCGTCGGATATTTTCACTATAAAAAAAGTCGAGCATATCATGCAGAAGCAGACATAACCACAGAATCCAATCCGTATTATTACAAACTTCCTCCAGGTTATTGGAGAGAAGTAATTATGCCAACAAATCTGATCGTCACAACTCTTCTCATGAAGATAACAAAAAATGAAAAATTAACAGAAGCGGAATTAAAAAAAATACAGGACATTCAAGAAAAAATGGATACTCTGATAAAAGGAGGACTCGTAGGTACAGAGAGTAGTAAATTTTTATCAGATAAGAAGGTCAATAACAACTCATCTATGACGTAATATTTCTTCCAATAGAGCTAAAATCTCTATGAGTTAAATTCTCAATAATTGATAATACCTTAAAAATGATTTTGTATTTCATCTTTGCATGATAGGGTTTTTTCTTAACTGATTCCTCAAAGACTTCTTTCCATTGCTGAACCGTTTTCTTGTTGTCAAATACTTTTTTTACCCACGCATTTTGTGTTAAAG
>JBARDK010000096.1:0-11106 GCA_049795075.1 Nitrosotalea sp.
GCGCGATGGTCGTAGTTGGAATCCCAGAGAAGGAAACTCCAGTTGGCTCCTACCCACTGGTTGCTGGCCGTCGTAGTCTTGCAGGCTCTCTTATCGGAGGTATTAAAGAGACCCAGGAGATGCTTGATTTTTGCAGTAAGAATAACATCGCAAGTGAGATCGAAATTGTCCCGATTCAAAAAGTCAATGAGGCCTACAAGCGGATACTCAATAGTGATGTTCGATATAGGTTTGTCATCGATATAAAATCACTTGAACAAAACCGATAGTTTCACCAGAATTACAATTTTAGTTAGATTAAATTAAAAAATATGTCTCTATGGTTATTTGCAAATGATAAACATAGAGGGAGCGATGATATTGTTTAGTCTATTAAGTTGGGCTAGGATCTGTAATCGCTCGGAGGTAAGCTCTGACACTTGTTTTCTGGTAATGGCATGAGTGGCTTTAAAGATTGGATTCAAATTATTATAGCCACAGATCAATTATAATTTAACACCTTTTGCCAAGTTTTTCACTGACTATCTATGGTGATATGGTAGCACTTACATTACTTGGTATGGTATTGCTATGCTACTAGGTAATAAATTACTACCAGGTTTAAATGGGTGGCTGCCTATATGTGTTCATGATACAAACAATCAGAGCAAATGAACACCACAAAAGCGAGATGGATTGGCTGTCTACCTATTACCATTTCTCATTTGCAGACTATATCGACCCAAAGAAAATGAATTACGGACCGCTTCGTGTCTTCAACGATGATACTATACAACCCGGAGAAGGGTTTGATCTTCATCCCCACAGGGATATGGAGATTGTAACATACGTAATTGATGGAGAACTAGAGCATGAAGATAATCACGGCAACCAGGGTGTAATCAAACCAGGTGAGATTCAGGTGATGACTGCAGGTTCTGGCATAATGCATTCGGAACGCAACCATTCAAAAGAAAAACCATTGCATCTTTTACAAATGTGGATTGTTCCAGATAAAAAAGAACTTGCGCCATCATGGCAACAAAAGGGATATTCTAAAGAGCAGAGACTAGACAAGTTATTGCAAGTTGTATCGCCTACTGATTCCCACGCAAATGGCGCATTGACCATGCATCAAAACGCGTCATTTTATGTCTCACGTCTAACGCCAGGGGCTGAAATTTCGCATGAAATGCAACCTGGAAGAAAAGCCTATGTGTTTGTCATAGATGGAGAAGTCCAGATCAATGGTACTTCTATGCAGACAAGGGATGTCGCAAAAGTGGAAGATGAACGTAAATTAGCAATCAGATCAACAAAACAAACCGAATTGATATTGATTGACTTGCCAGAAAAATACGCAGTAAAAAACTAACTCTCTTTTTTTTGTTTTGGCTTCCATTTGTTTGCCCATTGGCCTAAATCTCCAAGTATTTCTTCCAGTTCTCTTGCTTGTTTTGTCAAGCTGTATTCTACTCTTACTGGTATCTCTTGGTAAATTTTTTTAATCACAAGACCATGTGCCTCTAATTCTGATAGTCTATATGATAATACGGTACTGCTTATTCCAGAAACAAGTCTTTTTAATTCATTGAAGCGTATTGTCTCATTCGTACTTAGATTTCTTAGAATTACCAAAGACCATGTCCTGCCAAGAACATGCCAAATATCAGAAACGTCGCACTGGACCATCTTTTTGCTCTTTGAATCCAACTGTGGTATGTTTTACCTACTTGGTTTTAAACACTCACCACATCTTTTTTTAAAAATTCAGTCTCAATTTTGGATTGATATTACCCGATCCCATTTTGATCCGCCTTGTCATGTTAATTAATCATTCTTAACCATATACTTGTGAAAAATTGATTCGGTATCATGTTTTTTGAATTAATACAAAACAAATTTAATTTTTCTAAAGTTTGGATCTCCACTAACAATGTTCATTCACAATGTTTCATAATTCTTTATACAGTGTCTAACACATCGAGAACAACGAATAGCACTAAATCCCGCGTATTTCAAAAACTGCCTGTCATAATGACAAGTGCTGTAATATTTTCTACTGCAAAAATATCTGATGATGAATTTATCAAGAATGTCCAGTGTCTAATTGGAACCGAACATGGCAGAGGTATGATTTCACGTGGTGTTTATGGAAAATAGCAAGTGGGCGACAAGGTTCATCTGGAGCGCGGTGATACAGGGAGGGCTAGTTACAGCAGCTACGCTAGTACTGTTTGTATACGGTTCTATCTACCTCAAACCTACTCCTGCAACTGTAATTGCATCAGGCAGTGCAGGCACGTGGCTGTTGATTGGATACATGGCATACATTGTCATGATAATAGCTCTTGGTGTAACCGCGCTTTTCTATGATTATCTGGAAGTGAGGCTAGGCAGACAAATAGCAGGAAAAAAGCGAAGATTTCTTACTGTCACACATTTGTTGCTAATGAACATAGGCATAACAGGTTCAACATGGTTGCTCATGTATGTGGGATACGTTGGCGGCGCGGCAATAATGCCTGTCGCTTCAGGTGGTGGCGGCTTGACAGACTTGCAAGCTCATGAGAAGATTCTGGCACCATTTCCTCCTGTCATAATAGGATTCATTCTGGTTACCATGATAGGTGTCATGTCAGGAGGACTTGGATACGTACTGGAGCTAAAGTCCAAGGCTAAAACTCTATTTTCTCAAAATGATTCAATGAAATAACCACTCAAGACACTGCAAAAAATTTCTTGATCTTAAAATCAGTACTTGAGAACAGAAAGAAAATGAATCATTTCTTCTTTACTAGAAAGAAGCCTATGATGAATAGAGAGGCGCTGATGAGAAATGATGTTAGGTTGATTACAAGAAAACCCAATCCTAGAGGTATGGGAACGTACAATGTTGGGATGCATAAACCATGAATGAAAGTATCGCAGGCAGGGAATCGCTTTGGAAGTTTGTCATCAAGTGAGGCAGATTGGCGAGTTATGACGCCAACAACGTACGGGGATAGGAGCAGAACAAGACCGATGATGGATTTCCGGTCAAACTTTCCAACCATTTCTACCAAGATTGTAGCCAAAAATTTCAGTTTTTTAATCATTAACATACCACAGGTTCTTTGCCTTTTTATTGATATTTAATATGCTCATCTACCACCCACCATCTTGAGTATATCTTCAACTTTTTCTAGCGTTACAACCGTTTGCCTTGACATGCATCTTGTGAATTGTAAAATCAAAAGTTATCGCTAAAGTTTCTCGTATGTTTATCGACTTCGTCCTGAGGGGATGATTGTCCGTCATTGTCCTTATGCTCTGTCTTATGGCTACGTCGTGCCATCTTTTCCTCGTGTTCCTTTCTAGAATGATGAAGCCTGTCTGATTCATGAATGAATTCCATTCCACATTCTGTACACTTGACTATGTCGTGGTGATGGTCATGACGAGCGTGACTTATCAGATCCTCCTGCTTTGAAAACCCTGATTTGCATTGCTCACACTTGAACTTTTTTCCAAAAAATCTCATGTTAAATTAACATGTTATGATGCTGTAGATAAGACTATTGTTGAACTTGTCTATGCCTGAAATGCAAAGAAAAAAGAAAATGACAAGAATCGTAATTAAATCGTGATACGCTGTTAGGCAACATTGTTACGGAAAGTATAATTTGTACCAAATTCATTGGTATACAAATGGTTGGTATACAAGTCTTATATCCCTTCGTCTCCTATATGCATCAAGGAATGAACTCTGTCAAACCAAAAAATGCGCTAAAACCGCTTGCAATGATCGCAAGTATTATTATATTTCTTACAGTAGGTTTGGCTCCTGCATTTGCAGACAGCACAAGCCCGCCTCTTGCTCCTACAAACCTAAATGCCGCACCAGTATCTGGAAACCAAATTGCCTTAACATGGAATCCTCCAGTCAATGCTACTCAAAGTGGAGTCATAGGATACCAGATTCAACGAAATGGAACAATTCTTGTCAACAATACTGAAAGTACATTGACAAACTATAATGATACCAGCTTACTTCCAGGCAATATCGGGCAATATCAGGTAGCCGCCTGGAATGCAGCTGGTATTGGCCTGCTCTCAAATAGTGCATCAGCATCTACTATTCTATATCCTAGCCCAACCCAGGATCAAACCCCAGCAAATACAACCTTGCCAATCTCTGGGGGCAATTGGACAAAGTATGTCATATTACATCACGGTCAACATGGAATTCTAGGCAACCAAACATTTCCTCATTTTGACAGGACACATGTTGGCCAATTCGTGTATGGCAAATACAATAGGACATCAATCGAGCAGCAAAATGGTACATTTTATCAAATCCACAACTCAAACCCTATTGCAAGTAATTCTCAACATGGATGGAACCAGCAGGTAGCACAATTCAGACTCAATCTAATGAGGGATGAACAACAACACGGTTTTCACAATGGTACACAGAATTGGTCTGGCCATGCCTTTACAGGTAGTCATACCCAAACAACAAATTCAATTGCCAGACATTTCTCCTCACACTGGACTCCATCTAAAAGTTCTGGAACGAATAGAGTCTCATTTTCAGGATCCTATCATGTAAATGTCGGTGGCTGGCACAAAATACCTCCAATAGACTGGAAGAAAGTACCACACAACTGAACAAAACACTAATTGGTCTGAAATTACAAAGACAGTAACGATGTTACTGTTTCAAATAAATCGAGTTGCATGTACTACATGACAGATCTTTATGGTGTACTGCCAGAGGATGTGGACAATCTTGTAACAAGTATGGGACAACCTCGATATCGTGCAGACCAATTGTTACGCATGCTGTACCATGAATTTCCAAAAGACATGTCATCTATGCGCCAGCTTCCAGCCGAGATGAGAAACGCGCTAGCTTCTGCAGGGTACACAATTGGCTCTGCAAACGAAATTCATCGCGTAGTAAGCGAGGACGGGCAGACAACAAAACTTCTTCTAAAACTCGGTGACGGAACTCTAATCGAGACAGTCCTAATGCAGTACCGCAAGGGAAACAGTCGTCCAAGATCAACTATCTGCGTCTCTACACAGGTTGGCTGCCAGATGGGCTGCACGTTCTGTGCTACAGGACAGATGGGCTTTGAGAGGAATCTAAAGGCAGAAGAGATCGTTGCACAGGTACTACACTTTGCTTCAGTCCTCCAAGAGAGGGAAGAACACGTCACAAACATTGTCTTCATGGGGATGGGCGAGCCTCTGGCAAATTATGCAGAAACCATTCGAGCAGTCAGGCTATTGACACACGCACGCGCATTTGGTCTTGGACAGAGACACGTTACAATTTCTACAGTCGGTATTATGAAAGGAATAGACCGTCTTGCAGACGAAGACCTGCAGATAGGGCTAGCGATCTCACTTCATGCTCCAAATGACGAACTGCGCAGGAAATTAGTACCAACTGCAGGACCACATTCGGTTAAAGATTTGATCTCGGCCACAAGAAGTTATTTCAAAAAGACAGGTCGCCGTGTTACGCTAGAATATGCCCTGATAGACGGAGTCAATGACTCGCCAGAAATTGCAGCAGATCTTGCCATGTTATTAAAAGGCAACGGGGCACACGTGAACCTTATACCGGTGAATCCAACTGCTGGCGGTTTCAAACGTCCCAGATGGAAACGCATAACAGAATTTGAACATGTACTGCGAGAATCTGATGTGAACTGTACCGTGAGAGTGGAGAAAGGATCTGAGATATCGGCTGCCTGCGGTCAGCTAAGAACTGATGTGACAAAGAATCTCTAACTTGTGATATACTTTCAAAGCACAAGACCAGCTGACGTAATTACGCGTGGTTTATCAAAATTGGTATAAACGACATCAATGGGAATTTATTCTCCTGCATCCAAAACTATCCATGAACAAAGATAGAGGCGTCTGCAAGGGTCTTTGTAAACAATACAAAGTTAGAAAACCAAGGGACGGAACCAGTCGCTATTTGTCAGATCAAGTGCGATGTCAGATTTGCGGAATTTTCATGACAAGGGAGGGATGCCATGATATTGAAGAAAAGCCTGCAACCAATGAGACTGTAGGTCTATACTGCAACTGTTGTAACTGCATGGTAAGATCAAGACCAAGAAATAAACCTGGTATGAAAAGTTATCAAAAAGATTCAGGTTTTGCACGATGACCAACTATTACTATTGTTTGGGGTGTAAGAAAATCATAGTAAGTAAAGTCCGTGATTATGGCCCAAGATGTCCAGCTTGTAAAAAACAAGCTAAACAGAACACAAGTTAAGGACCTGAAATCTTAGAGTTACTTTATTAGCCATTGTGACGTATAGATTACATGAACATATACGATACAAAAGTGGTAAAGTGTTCAAAATGTGGAAAGTCCATAGGCGAAATAGAATATGATGCTGTAGTAACGCTTCCAAAATGCGGATATTGCGCAAATCCTATTCCTGAAGGGGATGACAAGGCACTATACGTCATAAGCAAACTGATAAAATCAAAAGACGATGACGTTTACAACAATCCCGATAAGACATTAACTGCCGCTAGTCACTGAATTGTACTGTAAAGACTAACACAATTCTATTCTTTCTGTAGAGTTTTTGATTCTTGAATATTCCAGCAGTTTTTGCAGAGATAACCGGTAACATCCCATTCTTTTTTTGGGCGATGGACAAAAAAACCAAGGTTGGCGTTGCACACACTACAATTTTTCTTCAATTCACTGTCTGCTTTTTCCCTTTCATTAAAACAAGACTCGCAAAGCCACCCTTTTAGTTCCCATTCTTTTTTTGGCTTCCATAGGTTAAATGTCCCAGGCTCTGACCCGCACAAAACACATTTGTTATCGATATCCTTTTTCTTATCAAAATTCACTTTCATTAGATCCACATAACAATTTGCACACAGCGGACCTTTGACATTCCAGTCCTTCTTTGGATTGCTTTTGCGAGAGATGCCCTTTTTACAAACAGTACAAAATTCCTTTTTTTTATTGCTATTAAATAATCCCACGGCATTACACTGATTCCATGTTAAAAAAAGTTCCCGGTTTTGTGATATTTTTCCGGTATGGTACCACCGGAATACCTAAAAACAAAGGGGAAAGGAAAGAACATCTTGACCGTTACAAAAAGTATCCAAGATCATCCCTGTATATCGTGTCATACAAACTGCTGTAAAGAATATACTATATTTGTTAACGCTCATGATGTGTACAGAATTTCAGTTGGACTTGGACTAGATCCTGGGAATTTTCTAGAGATTTATGGCGCAAAGGAAGATGCATGGGGTATACAGATTGAAGAAGGGTTGGTGGATCTTGCCTTAAAACAAAAGGATACGATGTGCACCTTTCTGATAAAATTTGGAGACAATTTTCGTTGCGGAATACACGATCTCAAACCTGGCGTATGCAAATCTTATCCATTTCAACTAAAAGATGGAAAATTAGTTCAGATGGATGATAAAATGTGTCCTGTCAACTGGGATGTAACAAAAGAATTCGAAACTATGATGACCAATCATCTTAAAAAAGATGAAAACGAATGGAAATTCTATTATGATCTTATTTTAGAATGGAATACCACACACCAACCCACTGCTCAATTATCAGAATTTCTAAGATTCCTAATTGACAGAGTGGCATTATCTGTAAATGAAAATTCCAAGAAAAAATAGACTGTTTATTAAAACTGTATATGAAGAATAATTATTCTTGTTTTGTACCGTCATCTTTTGGTTTTTCTTTTTGGATTGCTTTTTTAGTGGCTTCAAGATATGCTATGGTAGTTCCCAAGTTTCCAAATCCCATGGAATTGAGAGATTCTGAAGGAACCATGACTATGGTAGTGCCTTGTACTTTTATTGACTCGTACAACATGTTGGACTGTCTTAATGCAAAGGCAACAGGGTTTTGTGCATATACCTCTGCAGCTTCTTCAAATTTCTTTGCAACTAGCACTTCTGATTCGCCATATGTGACACGCGCCTGCTTCTCACGTTCTGCCTGCGCCTGCATTGACATTGCAGATTCTAGTTCTTGAGGGATTATGACTTGGCGAATCTCGACGCCGGTTACTTCGACGCCCCAGTTGCTTGCCTCGCTTTCTATTACGGCCTTAATGTGAGAATTGATATCTTCCCTTCTTGAGAGTATGTCCTGAAATACTGAAAAGCCTATATTGTTACGAAGTGTAGTCTGAGAAACTTGCTGTATCATTTGGTTAAAGTTTTCAACGTTTAGTATTGCATCCTTGGCTCGCTGTTCAATTATTCTGTAACGAAGAATTGCGTCAATGGTTACTGGAACATTGTCTTTTGTAAGCATTCTTTCTGCCTT
The DNA here is from genome assembly GCA_049795075.1 of Nitrosotalea sp. Classification (GTDB taxonomy): domain Archaea; phylum Thermoproteota; class Nitrososphaeria; order Nitrososphaerales; family Nitrosopumilaceae; genus Nitrosotalea. The sequence goes on from JBARDK010000096.1 coordinate 8,326, forward strand.
GAATTCGCTTACTTTTTCCCTAATGTCCACTACGAGAACATTGTCTGCAAAAGGCAACCTTGTCTGTACTCCAGGTCCAGATTGCCTATTGTATTTTCCAAGACGAAGTATTACCGCTCTTTCATATTGTTTGATTATCATTAGAAATGATGAAACAATAACTGCAATTCCAGCAGCCATTGCAAGATATGTTATTGCGTCATTATGATAGAAAAAACCAATTCCAATACCTATGATTAGAATAAATATTCCCATTATGACATGAGAGCCAGATCCTTTTTGACTTACTAGCTTGTATGCAAAATCATATGGTGTATATCCACTAGACAATCTCTTTTACCTGATAATCGTAGACATTCCGCCTGATTTAAAGCCCATCTATCTCTAGTGTTTTGTCAGGTTAGAGTTGGCGGCACTCTGCAAGACATTTTTTATGATTGGGTCTGTCGCATTTTGAATACTGTCTCTAACCTGTACCAGTTTGTCAAAAACGGTGCCAACCTGTGTATAATGGAAATATGCGACTAGAAAAATTATGACTGCGCACATTATCACTATTTTGCCAATAGTTCTCATGGTGTAATTCATACAATTATTCTTTTTACTTATGTGGTAAGAAGGATTACAGTCCCATGTTAAAATTTTAAATGATATTTTCTACGATCAACTGGAACTAGTTCATTTTTAGGTATGCTATAGTGCCTTTCATTATTTCAATGTGGAAATAAGTGTAAAGTCTTTATTGTTTGTTGTACAATATTGAACCAATTGAAGGGTCTAGGCAAGATCTTTGTTATTGCAGGTTCAATCATTAGCGTATCTAGTGCACTTGGTCTCCTGCAGATACTAGTACCAAGACATCCGCCCTACTTCCAAGGTGCCTATTTTGTACTTGGAATATTTCTGATTATAGTGGGGGTATATGTGTGGATAAGTACACACAAGTCAGACGCATTTTGGAACTATATCAAGCACAACAAAGTCTAAAACCTCGACGGCGCTTTTTTTAAAACTTGTGGTACAAATCAAAAACAAATTTGTCGTGACTTAACAATATTAGTGAACAAGGTTCGTCATTTCCTAAATACTTTAAACTGTAACTAGTTACATGATGAAAGCGGTCAATGGTTCAAAAAAGACATCGACCATTACATTCAGACTTGATGATGATACCATACACAGGCTCCGTGATCTATCCAAGGTGCAAGAAGTAAGCACAAACACTCTGGTAAATCAAGCATTGAAGAGATTCATTGACTGGGACTTCTATCTTCCAAGATCTGGGTTTGTGATTCTAAGCAAACCCGTATTGAAGAAACTTTTTGATGGGATGGACGAAAAGTCTGTAGTTGAGATTGCTTCTACGATAGGAAAGGAAGGGATTGAAGATATCGTCTTATTTATGCGGGGGAAGGTAGAACTAACTTCATTTATCTCATGGTACGAAATCCTGATGATAAATTCATCAGTACAGATAAGCCATCTTGTTGACAACGGGTTTCATAACATGGTCTTAAAACATGACTTGGGAAAGAATTGGTCATTATATCAAAAGACCATTCTTGAGCTTATTTTCAAAGAATTGTTCCAAAAAAAGATAGAACTAGAGTGCGACAAAAACACCGTAAGGGTAATGTTTACAGATGATGGAATCTCAAGCTGAGTCTAAACAATACAGCGAACCAGCAGGAACGGTGACCTTTAGGATAGATGCGCAGATATTAACAAAACTAAAAAAACACGCCACCTACGAAAAATCCACTGTTAACGGATTGGTAAACAAATTGCTTCTGCAAGCAGTGGAGTGGGATGTTGTAGCAGCCAAATCAAAATGGATTCCAACCGAAAGGGAACTCATCAAATCAATTTTGGATAAACTGGACGATAAAATGATTATACAAGTGGCCCAGGCAGAAGGAAAGAGTATCCCCAGAGACCTATGTCTCTCAATGCGGGGAAATTATAGCGTAAATGACTGGATTGATATCATAAAGATGAGATCAGTCGTGGCTGGCTTTGATCTTACTGAGATAAATGCCGGAAAAATGATAGTATTTGTAATGCGCCATGATCTGGGCAAAAAATACTCTTTACACTGTAAGGCATTTTATGAACAAGCCTTTGAGTCACTTGAATGCAACGCAACATTTGAGATATCTGAAAATACACTAGTATTCAAGATATCAAAGAATAATCTTCTTTCAGTGTAAATAGATCCTTCTAAACTCCCTCTAATCTATTCTGCGCATGCTATAATACATCTAGTGTCACAGGAACCACCTCTCAAGTGATGAATAAATGGAAACTGTAGGGCTAGGAGAGTCTGGGGAAAGGGCACATTTCCCAATAAAGTTAATGGCACCTACAGTTCCCAGAAAAAAGTAAGTCCAAAATTAAATAATACTTGTGTACTTTTGTTCATGAACAATGTTTTCTATCCCGATCTGATATTTCATAAATTATACAAAGCCCAAAATCCTCAAATATTGTCTTGACAAAATGTATGAGATAAAAATAGAACAGGAATCATATCTCTGCATAAACTGTTATAATTTAATTGCGACTGACTGCGTATTGATTTGTTAACCTTTCAGTCTGTGTATCATTTTGATATGTTATGTTGTTTCTATAATTGGATTAATTATGATTGTAAGAAAAATAAAATAAGAAAGGCTTCCTAGATTCTATTCTTGAAAGTCACTTGGGGTTGTTCCACTAGGAGCTGTAGTTGTACCATTGGTTGGTTTGTTCCACATTCCCATGTGTCCGTGCATCATTTTA
>JBARDK010000097.1:0-3504 GCA_049795075.1 Nitrosotalea sp.
AAATTGGGTTGATGTCTCACAACAAACTAATCCACTACATGACTGTCTTAGAAAAAAAGTACATAATTTTTAATTTTACAACAATAATGTCATGCATATTATTAATTTTCAGTTTGTTTTTTATTCCAGAACCTGCCAATGTTATGTTTATTCCGTTTCTATTTCTTATTATACTGTTTTTATCTACAACTCTGATAAAATCTAATAAGTTTTTAGAATTTTTTTAAATTTCTTTACGTGTTTGGTCTTGGAATATCTTTGAGATTACTTTCAAAGGGTTTGCCTACTAGTAGCGATATTTTTTGGGTTTCAAAAGGATCAATCGATGCTATTTTGAAGGGATTAAATCCATACGGTATTGCATTTCCAGTCTACAATAATCCACAGATTCATTCTATAATCTTAGCATATTTGCCATTCTCTATATTATTTGAAATTCCATTTCAGGTACTTCTTGGTGATTTGAGATATGCGATTATATTCGCAGATGTTGGAATTGCAATTCTATTATATCTGATAATTAAAGTAAAAAATGAAGATATTGCAAGAGCGGCCTCTGGGTTTTATCTACTACTTACTTTTCCACTTAATTTTGGTACTCCTCTGATAATATCTGAATACAGAATTTTCAATGGCGAACCTGATCCAATATGGGTATTCCTCATATTATTCGCAGCCTACGCCTACATGAAAGATAAACAATTTGCCGCGGCTATACTAATAGGGTTGTCCATTGCAACAAAACAATTCGCATTTTTGTTTTTTATACCAATGTTCATAATGTGGATGAAAAAGAATGATCTTGGTAAAAGACAATACAAACCGATCATTATTTCATTATTAACTTCTATTGCTATAATGTTGCCATTCATGTTTTCATCTAATGGATTTATTTCACAAACTATGTTTTTAATGGATCAAAACTATCGCCCTGTATTTCCTGCATATTTCCTCAATTATCATTTCTAGGCTTTGACATGCCCCTTATTGGTCAAAGATTGATTCAAATTTCCAGTATTCTATTAATCTTATTCTATTTTAGAAATAAAATTACCAATGTTCATTTATCACTACGCGTATTTACTTTCATTTATGTAGTTTTTCTTACTCTTAATAATTTCACACAATTTTACTACTGGTTTAGTGTGATACCATTTTTGATTATAATATTTGCTTATTACTTTAAAGAACAAGAAAATATTACTACATCTACAAATCAAAAATAGAAAATGTGAATCTATTCTTAAATCATTGATAATCTAACATTAAACAAGATTTTGACAAAAACCAGATATTTTTTATTGGAAACTTTTAGTTAAAAGTTAATATCAGTTTATCATAAATCTAGCGTTTTTGTAACCTATCGCTTCTTGGAAATGACATAAGAATCTTCACCAGATGTAGCTGCATCCCATGGGAAATGTTCTCCTTTTAACCATCTTTGCCATCTGGCAATATCTTCTTCTACCATGATTTTTACCAACTTTTTAAAAGTAGTTTTAGGCTTCCAGCCAATCTTTTTCTTAGCTTTAGAGTAGTCTCCCTTGAGATCCAAAACATCAAACGGACGAAAGTTTTCTTTTGATGATATTATTTTAGAGATTGGGATCCCGGCAACCTTACATGCCTCCTCAACCAAATCCCTAATTGTATGTGATTCATTAGTTGCCAAGACATAATCGTCTGGATTTTTTTGCTGCATCATCATCCACATTCCTTCAACATATTCTGGTGCATATCCCCAGTCTCGCTTAGCTTCAAGATTTCCTAATCTCAGTTTATCTGCTAATCCAAGCGAGATTTTTGCAACTCCATTTGACACTTTTCTTGTAACAAATTCTAAGCCTCTAATGGGTGACTCGTGATTAAACAAAATTCCGTTGACTGCATGCATTCCATAAGCTTCTCTGTACAGGTTGATCATCCAGTAGCTGTAAAGCTTTGCAATAGCATATGGACTGGCAGGATGAAATGGAGTGGTTTCATTCTTAATGGGGGATTTCACATTTCCATACATCTCACTTGATGAAGCTTGATAGATTCTAATATTTTTGTTATATTTCTTGATCTCTTCCAGTAACCTGACTGTCCCAAAACCCGTTATATCGCTTGTGTATAAGGGCTGATCAAAGGAGGCTCCAACAAAACTCTGTGCAGCCAAATGATATACCTCATCAGGATGAGATTTTTTTAGAACCTCTGATATTGATCTTGAATCAATAATATCTGCTGGAATGAATGTAACTTTATCATAAACGTCAAGATAATGCAATCTCCAAAAATTTGGTGTTGATAGACGCCTGTACGTTCCAAAAACTCTATAGTTTTTTCCTAATAGAAATTTTGCAAGATAGGCACCGTCCTGTCCAGTCACACCTGTAATTAGTGCAGTTTTAATCGAGTTTCACCTTCTATGTTTTTTAGATGGATACTTAAAAACCTACAATGCTTGTTCTATTACTACAAAGTTTTAATGTTGTATAAGTAACTTGAAACACAATTTGGATAAGATATTGATAACAGGTTCTGGAGGATTTATCGGATCCCATCTGGCAGAAGATTTGCTCAGAAGGAAATCTAGAGTAATTGGACTCTCAATTGATCCTAAAAAAATACATGGAGTGACCCAAATGCATGGGGATATCAAAAAAATAACTAGCATGCCAAAGGATGTTACATGTATAGTACATCTTGCTGCTCTGACTGATCTTGACTATTGTCAACACTATCCCAAAGAATGTTTTGATACCAATGTGATGGGAACCCAAAACATGTTGGAAATTGCAAGAAAACATGACTCCAAATTCATATTTGCTAGCACAAGCCAGGTGTTTGGTATTCCAAAGAAACTACCCATATCAGAAAATGCTGAACTACATCCATCATCAACATACGCTGCAAGCAAAAGTGCTGGAGAATTATTATGTGAAGCCTATTCAAAATCATATGGACTAGATATTATTGTTGTTCGAGCATTCTCAATTTATGGACCACAAAGTCCCCCATATCTTGTAACTACCAAGATCATAAAACAAATAATAAATGATAATAAAGTGCATATAGGTAACCTCTCACCAAAAAGAGACTTTTTACATGTATCTGATATTGTGTCTGCCTATGAATTGTTAATTGATAAAAATTTGAAAGGATTTTTGAAATTTAATGTTGGATATGGCAAAAGCTTTTCGATACATGACATATGTAGAAAACTGATCAGGATCTCGAAAAAGAACGTTGTAATCGAATCTGACAAAAAGTTGTTTAGAAGATCAGAAATTCCTAATTTAGTTTGTGATGCATCCAGTATGAAAAAACTTGGATGGAAACCAAAAGTATCATTAATTGAAGGTCTTAGATTGACTTTTGAATCATTTGCCAATGGGTCAGAAAAGACATGATTTTTGTTATGAAAAGTGAGGGACTCACTAAATGAATACAATATTGATAAATAATGCATTAAAATCAAAATTTTGGAGGAGATTGAAACGAAGCTAAAAAGTATAG
>JBARDK010000098.1:0-2669 GCA_049795075.1 Nitrosotalea sp.
GGTCCTAAGGTTTTTAGAGACATTGAGTATATCACGTAATTAAATTGAGTGCGGATGTTACAGAAGAAGAAAAGAAAGCACTTACTCCAGACTCTGGATTTAACCTATGCGGCATTGACTACTTTGAATCATTTGGCAGAAGACTTTACCTGATAGAGCATTATGAACGATATCAAGATGCACTCAAGGCTAAAAAAGAAAGAGAGAATTCCAATGAATACCTCATTCTCTACAAAGGATCTTCATAATTTGGAAGATCAAAACTTTGATCATGAATTGGTAATGAGTTCATTTAATACTAAATAATTCAAATTGTGATTCTATGTCTCTGAATCCTGAATTTAAAAAATATTTAGAAGAAACAATTCATGGCATAATAATTGGAATCCCAACATTGAAGAAAGAATATCCAAAGTTCAAAAATGATTGGAAGTTTGGTAGTGAGTTTGATTTTCTGTATGGTTGCATAGTGGGTCAAATACTTGGAACAGGCCTTACTGCTTTCAAAATGACACATGCTAGGGAAGCAAAATCAGACGAAATTTTATCAATTGGTGAACTAATAGAATCATATTTCCCGCTGATTCGCGACGAGATACAAAATTCCTCTTAGTTTGCACCTACAATCTTTTACATCACAATTATAATCTCATTTTCCTTTGACAGATTTCGATTTTTCGTGCATTTTTTTAAAGATTCTAACTGCTTCAAGATGTGAACAGTTTGCCTTCAAGCCCTTACCATGATGAAATTTGTAAAAATTCTTGAATCCCTCACACTCACAAGTTTCTGAGGTTACAAAATAAGACTTTGCTAGATCACTAGAAGATTTGACCTGATAGAGATCTTCTTCTACCTTGACTACACCATATTTGGCCAAAGCCTCTGCTTTCTTGATTGTATTTGCACTCATGGTTTAGCAATTAGAGTCACTTGTTAAAAAGTACTTGAAAGTGAGACACCTATTGTCGACCACGTTTGAATCCAAATATTCAAAAAATATTATATCAGATGAAATTACGTATGATATGTGATTAGCGAAAGAATGCTAAACATGATAAACAAAGGAAAAGTTACAATAAGTATAGACGGCAAGCCAGTCATGTCACTTGACAGAAATTCCAAATCACTTGAACTTGAGATATCAGGGTTTGAGAAAACTAACTTGAAATTATCCAGTCTATTTGAGCCAAGAACAATCAAAGGAGGAATATTTTTGGAAGCCTCTCAGCTAGTGAAAAAATTTACAAAAGATGGGTGGATGTTTTCATTATATGACAGAGGTGAACGCCTGCTTACTACTAGTACTCCTTCCAGATTTGGCCTGCATCTTAGCTTCAACCCCCTAAAGTTGAAGCAAATATTGAGAGTCCTCTAATTTTTAGGTGTCAGTAGCACTACATTTTTCTTAGATGACGCTTTCTTTTCTTCTTCGGTTAGTTCCCTTACATGTACAGACAGGGTTACTAGTCCATCTATTTCCAAAGTTTTTTCAATTCCTGGTAGTTTTATGTTGGTCTTTTGGAAGTTAATATCTAATTGTGAGTGCTTGTCAGCCAGTGATTCTATGAGGCCCTCAAAGAAGCTTGCATCCATTCCTGAATCTCCTTTGCTCATGCAAGATATTACGATTCAAAGTATTTACGCATTTAGTGACATCAACACTGTGCAAGAAGTATCATTGTAGAACGAACCCCATCTATCCTTCGGATCTTTTCAGAAACAGTATTGTTAATTTCGTCTATTGTACCAGATTCTATCTCTGCTACGATGTCATAGTGACCTTCTGTACCTCGTGCCTCTTTTACTCTGTCTACTGCCCTCAATTCTTCTAGTACTTGTTCTTCTTGGCCGTAGTCACATGCGATCATAACATATGCAGTTGGCATAATATCTATACAGCATCATAATATTTCAATGAACCTACACAAACAGAAGTAACATAGAAAAAATGCATCAAATGTAGTTTCTTGATTCACAACATTTAATCTTGTGACAATGATATCATTACTGGGGATTACCATGGAACGTGATGATGAATCTGAAATTCTAAAAGGAATGTTTGAGGAGATAATGAAGATCATTAGTCAAAAACAGATCAAAATTGAATCCATTGTACAAAAAGCTACAGAGCAAGATATGATTTCTCAGGATTCATTTAACAGGATTTACAAGATACTCAGTGAATACGGTAAGAAAAAACAGTGGATGTAAATCAAATACTGTGCACTATCATTATTGGGTGGGCCAAAGATACAGTTATAATTTCATGTTAAGATTTTTTACCTTCTGAATTATCGCATCGTGATTTGAATTGGGTTCTGTGGACAGTATGAGTAAGCCATCGTCTAAAAAGAGAGTAATCAATTTCACTTTTTCCTTGGATGTTATCATCCAGTTGGTCTTTCCAAGGGCTTCGTTGAACATATCCTCCCATGAAGCTTTTACTGATGCTTGATAATGAGCCATATTGCTCAGCTCTTCATCAAGCAGAGGTGCAGTGTTTGGGCGTCTAGCAAAAGATATCAATTTTCTGTCTTTTATTCTGCCTACAAAGCGAACAGAGTCATCTAGCCCTAAGATCTGTACACATGAATCCATCTGCTTGAAACTTTGTGTCAACTTCAACATGGCATCATCGAAAAGGAAATTTAATTCTATGTATATAT
>JBARDK010000099.1:0-2555 GCA_049795075.1 Nitrosotalea sp.
CAAGATTGTGGCACACATGATGCCCGGTCTGCCAACCATGACTCCAGAAGAAGATATCGAGGATTTCATAAGATTATTTTCTGATCCTGCTCTCAAGCCAGACATGTTAAAGATCTATCCAACACTAGTTCTTGAAAATACTGTACTATACCAGTCATACAAAGAAGGCAAATTCATACCATATTCCCAAGATGACATGATAATGGTATTAACCGAGATGAAAAGGATCATACCAAGATGGGCACGAATAATGAGGATGCAAAGGGAGATCTCATCTGATCAAATTATTGCAGGTCCCAATCTTGGTAACCTGCGCCAGATAGTCCAGCACAATCTCAAAAAGCAAAATCTTTCTTGCAAATGTATCAGGTGCAGAGAAGCTGGCTTGTCTGAAGATACAATTAACATTAATGACATTAGATTGAATCAAGATAGCTATGAATCTTCAAGTGGACAAGAAGTGTTTCTGTCGTATGATGATTCAAAAGACAGAATATTTGGATTTTTGAGGCTGCGAAAACCAAGCAATATGGCACACAGAAGCGAAGTGACCAGTAACACATGCATAGTAAGAGAACTGCACGTGTACGGTAAATCGCTCAAGCTTGGAGAGCGTGACAAAGACAGTGTTCAACACCTAGGACTTGGAAAGAATTTGATGGGAGAAGCAGAAAGAATTTCAAGAGAAGAGTTTGATGCAAAGAAATTACTAGTCATAAGTGCTGTTGGTACAAGAGAATACTATAGAAAGTTAGGTTACTCCGTTGATGGTCCATACATGTCAAAGGAATTGTCATAATGGAAGAACAAAAAATAATAGGAAAAGGAATCTGGATAGACAAGCTTGCAGATGAGCTTCTCGAGAGGGAAAAATCTATTGGAAGAAGCATCGATATGATAAGAGTCGAGAGCGGCCTTGGCGCATCTGGAATTCCCCACATTGGAAGTTTAGGAGATGCCGTTAGGGCATATGGTGTAAAGCTTGCACTTGAAAACTTTGGGTTCAAGTCAGAACTTGTTGCCTATTCAGATGATCTTGACGGATTGAGAAAAATTCCTGAAGGGTTTCCCGAATGGTTAAAAGAGCACATTGCAAAACCTGTTTCGTTTATTCCCGACCCGTTTGGATGCCACGATTCTTATTGGTTGCACATGAGCAGTCTCCTCCTAGATGGGCTTGACAAACTTGGAATCAAGTACAAGTTTCAGCGTGGAGTTGACACTTATAGAAACGGCTTGCTAAAAGATCAAATTCATGTCATTCTGACAAATAGCAAAAAAATTGGAGAAAAAATTGCAGAGTTGGTAGGCCAAGAAAAATACCAGGAGAGTCTGCCGTATTTTCCTGTTTGTGCAAAATGTGGAAGGTTGTATACTGCGATTGCTTACGAATATCTCCAGGACGAAAAGAAGATCAGGTACAAGTGCAGTGGAACCACAATTGGTTCCAAGTTTCTTGAAGGATGTGGACATGATGGTATTGCAGACATTACAAAAGACTTGGGAAAGCTTGCATGGAAAGTAGAATTTGCCGCAAGATGGCAAGCATTTGACATCAGATTTGAAGCATATGGAAAAGACATCATGGATTCTGTCAAGGTCAATGACTGGGTGGCAGACGAGATACTAAATTTCCATCATCCTACCCATGTAAGATATGAGATGTTTTTGGACAAAGGCGGAAAAAAGATATCCAAGTCACTTGGAAATGTTGTAACATCACAGGCCTGGTTGAGATACGGAACCCCCAAGTCAATCCTGTTGCTTTTGTACAAACGAATCACTGGAACACGTGAAGTAGGCTTTGATGATATTCCCGCATTAATGGGTGAATATCATGAACTTGAAAACATTTACTTTGGAAAAATAAAACTTGACAATGAGAACAAGACAACCAGAGAAAAAGGACTGTATGAATACGTGAATTTGCTGAACCCTCCAAAAAATCCTACACCATATGTAAATTACAGATTGCTAATTCAATTGTGCAAGTTATTCAAAGAGGACAGAGTGTCTAAAGTGACGAAGAAGCTTATAGAATATAGAACCATAAAAGAACCATCGCCAGAAATTGATGAATTGATAACATTAGCAGGAAATTATACGGATGACTTTGACAAGCCAACAAAAGCTGAAGTCCAGATAGACGACATGTCAAAGAAAGCGTTGGTAGAACTAACAAATGTCTTGTCTGTAGAAAGTAATCCTGAGGATCTACAAAATGCCATATACAATATTGCAAAAAGCAACGGAGTTCAACCTAAAGACTTTTTCAAGATTTTATATCAGATAATACTGGCTTCAGACCGAGGGCCAAAGTTAGGTCCATTCATACTTGATATCGGAAGGGAAAAAGCTACCCTTGCAATCTCTGAACACCTATAGTCATGGCACACAGTGAACACAACAGACCTAAAGGAAGTGGCATGATCCTAATCGTAATTGGAATATTCATCTTCATATTTGCCCCAGACTATTTCAAAAATAACATGATTGGCGGCTTGGCCATAATCATATTTGGGTTTGTGGTTGGAGGATTTGGGTTTTACATAAGC
>JBARDK010000100.1:0-7510 GCA_049795075.1 Nitrosotalea sp.
GAGTGGATGCATTGTTAATTGAGACAAGCCAAGACATTTTGGAAGTAAAGATGGCAATAGAAGCGTGTCATGATGCAATGAAAAAGACAGGAAAGAAAGTTCCAATCATTGCAAATGTAACACTAGACAAGTATGGCAAGATGTTGCTTGGGACAAATATTCAGGCAGCGTATACTACCGTATCCGACATGGGAATAGACGCATTTGGGCTCAATTGCTCCACAGGACCTGTTGAGATGACCCCCAGCATACAATGGATAAATGAACAAAACGATCTACCGCTACTTGTTGTACCAAATGCGGGAATGCCAGAGAATCAGGGAGGAAGAGCAGTCTACAAGATGACGCCTGAAGACATGGCCAAAGTAATGAGAGATTTCCTGTCTCAATATGATAAAGTCAGAATAATAGGTGGCTGCTGTGGCACCAATACTGAACATATAGCACTCTTAAGAAAAATAATTGATGAAAAGCAATCAGAAAATAAGCACTAGGTATTTAGAAAAAGCAATTGAGAATGACTACAATGAAAGATCCTAGAGTAAGTTCTGCACTAAAAGCAGTAGAGCTAAGGCAAGACCCTGCCCCTCTGATTATAGGGGAGAGACTCAACGCACAAGGATCAAAAAAGGCCAAGGAATGTGTACTAAATGGTAATTTTGAAGAATTGGTAAAAATTGCCAAAGACCAGGTAGATGATGGAGCGCATTGTCTTGATGTATGTGTTGCCACAACAGAGCGCTCAGACGAACTAGAGTTTATGAAAAGACTTGTAAAGTCACTCAGCCTAGAAATCGATGCTCCGCTTGTGATAGATTCTACCGAGTACAAAGTCATCGCAGCTGCGCTAGAGCAGATTCCTGGAAAACCAATCATTAACTCGATTAATCTGGAAGGTGATGGAAGCAGGTTTCATTCGCTAGCTCCTCTGATGGTGCAATATGGCGTTCCAGCAATTGCCATGTGCATTGGACCAAAAGGGATGGCAAAGACTCCGCAGGAGAAACTTGAAACAGCAGAACTTCTTGTTGAAACAGGAAAAAAATATGGACTGCAAGAGCAACACTTTATTTTTGACGTTCTTACTTTTACGCTAGCTACTGGTGAAGCAGAATTTCTTGATGCTGGAAAAAATACACTCGAAGGAATCAGCCTAGTCAAGAAAAGATTTCCAAATTCGTTTACAACACTTGGACTAAGCAACATAAGCTTTGGTCTGGCTCCAAGGTCAAGAAAGATACTAAACGCTGTATTTCTGTATCACGCCATAAAAGCAGGCCTTGATACTGTAATAATAAATCCAAAAGACGTGATTCCGTATACTGAAATTGACGAGAAGGAAAGGCACATTGCAGAGGATATAATATTTAACAAGCACCCAAATGCTCTTGCAGAGTTTATCGCATATTTTGAGACAGCAAAAGGCACGGCGCAGCTTGCAGCAAAGAGGGTTGAGGTAGACCCGTCATGGCCTGCAGGCAAACGTTCCAACTTTAGAATAGTGAATAGGATTCGTGACGGCCTGGAAAAGGATGTGGTAAGTGCTATATACGAAAAGATTTCAGGTGAACATGGCATCTTCGAGAAGGAAGGAACGATGGTCATTGATGCACCAAAAGAGGTCACACATCAAGCTGCAATCAAGACACTAAATGATGATCTATTGCCTGCAATGAAGGAGGTGGGTGACAAGTTTGGGGTAGGAGAGCTCATTTTGCCGTTTGTATTAAAATCTGCAGAATGCATGAAGGCAGCAGTCATAGAACTTGAAAAATATCTTCTAAAGGAGAAGGGCAGCACAAAAGGAAAACTTGTACTGGGTACAGTTTACGGCGATGTTCACGATATTGGAAAGAACTTGGTCAAGACAATTTTTGAGAACAACGGATACACTGTATATGATCTAGGAAAGCAGGTTCCAATGCAAAAGTTTCTTGAAAAGATTGAAGAGGTAAAGGCAGATGCGATAGGCCTGTCAGCACTCTTGGTATCAACATCAAAGCAGATGCAGTTCTTCGTAGAGCATGCAAGAAAAAACAACATGCAGATTCCAGTGCTGTGTGGGGGGGCTGCAATTAACAGTAACTACATAAACCGTGTTGCAAAAGACGGCGGCATATACAAGCCAGGAGTGTTTTACTGCAAAACAATGTTTGACGGTCTCAAGACGATGGACACTCTAGTATCACAAGAAAAACTACAATTTGTCGAGCAATGGCAGCAAAGAATTGAGAAATGGACTGAGACCATAATTGAAAAACCTGAAGGACAGGTAATAGAGCACAGCGGAATAAAACCGGTCACTCCCCCAGCTCCGTCTCATCTCAATAAAACGATAAGATTTGAGCCAAGAGACATCGACCTAAATGAAGTGTGGAAGTTCCTTGACAAAAAATCGCTTTTTGTGTTATCATGGGGTCTGAGGGGCAGGTCTGCCAAAGAGTCAGAAGCTGAACATGAAACACTTTTTGAAGAATGGAAGAAAAGAATTCTTGCAGAAAAATTGTTTGAGCCAAGAGCGGTATACGGATATTTCAAATGTCACGGAAAAGATGGAAATCTAACTGTAGAGCATCCAAATGGAAAAAAACTTGTATTTGAATTTCCGCGCTCGTCTAGAGCAAAACATCTATGCTTGGCTGATTATTTTGGGCAGGACGATGTCGTGGCTTTTCAAGCAGTAACAGTGGGAACCAAGGCCTCTGATATCATAGAACAATGGAACAAAGAAGACAAGTACACTGACGCATATTATCTACACGGCCTTGCTGTTGAAACGGCAGAAGCAATGGCTGCATGGATAAACCAAAAAATAAAAGATGAGCTAAAGATTGGCGGGAAACGTGGATTAAGATATAGCTGGGGCTATCCAAGCTGCCCAGATGTGTCGCAACACTTTATTGTTTGGAAACTACTGGAGCCTGAAAAATCTGGCATGACACTAACAGAATCAGGACAGATAATACCAGAACAATCAACTGCTGCCATAGTTGTACACCATCCAGAAGCTGAATACTTTGCGCTTTGATCACAACAGAAAATAACAAACCATAACATTAGTACCATGTTGGAACTGGAAAAAATAAAGAACGCACTGTCAAGCTCAATATCGGCACAAGTTCAAGGTAAGCAGAACACCAAACTTGCCGCAGTACTCATTGTAATTCATGGCCAGGAACCCTCTGTAATCATGACTGAACGGCCAAAAACCATGGACTATCATGCAGGCGAGATATCGTTTCCTGGAGGAAGATGGGAACCAGATGATGCAGACCTTCTTGCTACTGCCATACGGGAGACTAGGGAGGAAATCGGAGTTGAAATACACAATAATCAAGTCATAGGACAGCTCAAGCCCGTTACAACACTAAATTCTGGCTTTACGATTGCACCATTTATTACAATCTTGGAAAAAATTCCACTGATTATGACCACCACTGAAATAGAATCCATCTTGCAAATCCACCTGATTCCACTTTTAAAAACTATGGACAAAGACAAAGATCCAGCCCACAAATCTATCCAGGAGATGTATACATTCAAATTTCAAAATCATCTGATATGGGGAGCTTCTGCTAGGATGCTAAATCAGATTGCTAATTCGTTGTCGACAAATGGTTTATTGTAATATTTCCGAGATTCATTTAAAAAGAGGTTGGATTTTCAAACGTTCATGGGTGCCAACAAGTCAACTCCAAGGAAGATAAGGTTGATGAGCAAACTGAAGCAAAATGCGGCCGTTCCAGCTTGGATCATAGTAAAGACCAAACGTAAAGTGAGAACAAATCCAAAGAGGAGACAGTGGCGCAAAACTGACGTGGGAGTAGGTTAGTCTTGTCAGAAGAAGCATTAGAGAGAATTTATACCATTAATTTAGGAAAGGTGACACTTTCTTCAAACAATCGGAGAGCAAAACGAGCGATAAACATGATACGAGAATTTGCCATAAAGCACATGAAATCAGAAAACGTGAAAATTGAGGAAGATGTCAGTCACTTGGTGTGGAAGCGCGGAATAAGACATCCACCAAGAAAAATAAGAGTCAAGATATCAAAAGATGATGACGGTGACGTTACCGTTTCAAAATATCAAGAAGAAAAGAAGGCAGGCGAAGAAAAACCAAAGAAAGGTGAAAAGAAAGAAGAGAAGAAGGTAGAGGAAAAGTCAAAAGAAAAGAAGGAAGAGAAAAAGATAGTAGAAGAAAAACCAAAGCCTGAAGAAAAGAACGTAGAAGAGAAACCAAAGAAAGTGGAATCAAAGGAAGAAAAGAAAGCTGAGGAAAAACCAAAGGCAAAGAAGGAAGAAAAGAAAGTAGAAGAGAAACCAAAGAAAGTGGAATCAAAGGAAGAAAAGAAACCTTCAGAAACTAAATCTGAAAAGAAATCAAAAGAATAAATCTATTCTATCTGTTCTAATTCCAAGTCAATTTTTACGCTGACATCCGGTTCGTCCCAATCAAGGACATTTTCTTTTGGAATCATTCCGAGAGGATCGTACTTGTCAAAACGAGTCTCGCCCTCTATCGAAGTCAGCAAAACAACCTTGGATTTTTCTCCATTTGAGACAGACAAACTGACTCGTGTGCTGTCATTACTGAATATGCCACTGACGGTGCTTACCATTGAATTTAAAACACCTATTGGCACTTTGTTACCGCCCACTACGTAGAGTAATGCACTCTTGATGTTGTTTGGGGGTGCATCTTCGTAAAGCATCTTGATTGAATCTCTAAGAGATGTTTCAATATCAGGCATGTCTTTGCTTGTTGACAGGATGTTTGTCTTAAGGGGTAAAGATGAATTTTTCAGGGTGGAGACAACATGCAGCAAGGCTCCATTTGTGATTACATTGCAAGAATCAGGTGTCAGGTCAGGATTGCTGTCAAGCAAAGCATCGTTATCAATAATTATTGTACAATCTGAATTTGCTTTTAGTCTCTTCAATGAAACCCCTGAGAAGAAGATCCTATCTTTTTCAAACTTGAAGGGCATTATTCCAAAGGAAAGTATGCTCTTGCCTAATTCTTTGCCAATCTGAGATACCACTGGAGCCAAAGCGGCGCCAGATTTTCCTGCCAAGTTGGCTACAATCATGATAGTGGAATAGGATTCTAGTTTCTCGGCAATTGAGCCTCTTGCTCCAAATGATATTCCTCTGATAAGATATGCTGAAGGGTTGAGAACGGGACTGGTATTTATCAAAATCTTGGAAGATTCGTGGTTTAGGTCTTTTGGGTCATGGCTTATCAGGAGAGAATCGCAGCCAAGTCTTTCCTTTATACTTGTAGCCAGTCTGCAGCCTGCTCCGCCTAATCCAACAACTAGGATTGGATCTTGTATTTGAAATTCCATGACTCCCTCTTGCTTGCAAAAATGATTAAAAAACTTTGTTGCTTAGTTTTGATCCAAACTTCGATCTAAAAAATTTAGCTCGCAATACGGCCATAAAGACCATGTTTTGCAACCCTTGTTATCTCAACTTTTATCCTCTGGCCAAGTTTGATCTTCTCTTGTACAAAAACGGGCTTGTATGCATAATTGCGGCCCTTTATGGTATCATCTGAGATCTCATCGAACAAGACCTCGCCTTTCCAACCAACCCATTCCTGGTTTCTCTCTTGGGATATCTTGTTTATCATCTCAGAAACTTTCTTGCTTCGTTCCATCATGTCTGAGATACTTATCTGGTTCATCAAAGCGGCCTTTGTTCCAGGTCTTGCGCTATATCTTGAGAGGTTGATGATATCCGGTCTGGTCTCTTGTATCATGTCAAGTGTCTGCTCAAAGTCTTCCTCAGTCTCTGTTGGAAATCCTACTATAACATCGGTGGAAACTGTAAATTTCTCAAATTTCTTCCTAAATATCTCACTTGACCTTCTGAAGACCTCTGCTGTGTGGCCGCGCTTCATGTCCTTTAGGACTTGGTTGCTTCCACTCTGAACAGGAATATGAAGGAACTTGAAGAGTTTGGGGTTTTCAAATGATTCTAGCAGGTCTTCACGTATTCTTGGCATGTACATTGGATTCATCATGCCTACGCGAATCATGAAATCACGCTCTATCTCTGATACTGCATTTACTAGGCTTGGAAGGTCTGTTCCAATGTCAAGACCATAACAACCATTGTCAGTCGATGTTAGCCATACCTCTTTGCACCCGTCGTCGATCTCTTGTCTTACCTGCCTGACAATGTCTCCTATCCTAAAACTGCGAATATCTCCCTTTGATAATTTCGTCTGGCAAAAAGTACACTCGCTCATGCACCCGCTAGCTATCTCCACTATTCCAACAGCTGGGTTTAGGCGTACCTTTGGCAGTCCGACCTTTGATATGTCAAAATCTTCAAGCTCAATTCTTTTGTGGCCCCTAAGTGTGGAATTAATTACCTCAAGTGCCTTTCCAAGAGAGTTTGGTCCTAGGAGACTTGCCTTTGGACTGAATTTTTCTACAGTTACTGTCTCTGCCTTGGGAAGACAGCCTGCCACAACTAGTGGTTTGCTCTTTAATCGTTTTATTCTGTGGACCATCTTGTGTGCAGTTACGTCCTTGACTGAACATGTAACTATGACATTGAGGTCAGCATCTGAAGGATCTTCTGCCAGTGTGTGACCGCCATTTACTACAAGACCTGTAATCATTTCAGAGTCTGCAAAGCTTGCAGCACATCCGTATGCCTCAACCCAGATCTTTGCCATGTTGTCCCAATAGGGTGTTGACTTCTTTTTCACTCATCAGTCCCTTTGAGACTACGAGCTGTCGTATGGTCTTTCCAGTCTTGAGAGATTCCTTGTACAGATCAGCAGAGACTAGGTAGCCAAGCTTTGGTGCAAGTAATGTAACTATCACAGGACTGTTTTCGATATAGTGTTTAAGTTTCTGTTTGTTTGCACTAAGTCCTGCAACTAGGTTGCGTGAAAATATTGGTACGAAATTCTTTAACATGTCTGTTGATTCCAAAACCGCCTTTGACATTACAGGCATCATCACATTGAGCTCAAACTGGCCTGATTGTACTGCAAGGGCGACAGTTGTATCGTTGCCTATTATGTCAAAGCATATCATGTTCATGCATTCTGCAAGGGAGGGATTGACCTTTCCTGGCATGATAGAAGAGCCTGCGTGAACAGCAGGTATTCCTAACTCTGATAGACCGGCAAGAGGGCCAGAAGCCATCAGTCTGATATCGTTTGAAAATCTTCCCATCTCAAGAGCTAAATTTCTAAGAGTGGACGAAATATTTGCTACTGCAAATCTGCTCTGCAAACCATATTGCATATCAGACTGCGGTATGAGTCGCAATTTTGAAATCTTTGCAAGCTCTGATATTGCAACAGTTCTGTATCCTTTTGGTGTATTTACACCTGTACCCACAGCGGTTCCGCCTAGTGCAATGTATTCTAATTCTTTTTTTGCAGCAAAAATTGCATCACGTGCTTTTGCAATAGCAGTACCATATGCTGCAAACTCTCCTCCAAGAGTTACAGGAAGAGCATCCATTAGGTGTGTTCTGC
>JBARDK010000101.1:0-2591 GCA_049795075.1 Nitrosotalea sp.
CGCAATAGGTTATCCTGCAACAAAAAAAGACTGGGAAAAAATCATACTGAATTTCTGTCTAGACTTTGATGATTGCTTTAAGGCTTGGTCGGATGAGCGTACCTCATCTGACCACAACAAAGTACACAAATGTATGACAATGATGAGACAGATAGCACGTGGAAAAACAAACATGACTGAGGTTACAAAACTACAAACCATCGCATATAGAATCGCAGAAGATTTCAAATCAATCTATAAGGGAACAGATCATCTCTAAACCTTGCCTATCAGATGGCAAGTTATCAATTTTTGATAGTTGATCAAACAAGCTGAGTAGGTACTATGAAAATCCTCACACCCAGTCATATTATTAGTCTTCGAAGATCCTCAATCAATGTCAAACTCAGATAAAGTACCTGTAGACGAAATGCTGAAAGCTTTGGAGCATTATGGAGTAAAACGTGAAATGCTTGAGAAATTACATCCTTCCCCTGAAACCATAGCGCATTTGTATTCTTCTATAGCAAAAACAAAGGCATATCCGTGACTTTTCTGATTCAGGAAAAAATAACAAAAAATGTTTGTAAATAGTCTTCTACACTTGAAATATTTTTTATAAAGTTCTAGTTCTGTACGTAGCTTACAATTCCTTTGAAGCGTAAATTGTTCTTTAAACGTCCAAGGTCCTTATCCTGTGAAGCTGCTTCTTTCCATGAAGAGTCAAGACGAATTGCTCTTTCAAGAGATGTGATTGCGCCATATTCGTCCCCCTTTATGGAGCATAGACATGCTTTGTTGTATAATGCTTCAGCGTTACCATGATCAAGCCTTATGATTCTATTATACAAGTCAAGCGCCTCGTTATTTTTTCCAAGTCTGTATAATGAATGGCCTTTGAATGTAAGAGCACTGACATATCTGGCATCGATTTTTAGGGCAGCATCAAAACACTCAAGTGCCTGTTGATACATTTCGCTTTTGTACAAAGCAATTCCTTTGTTGGATAAAACATGAACATTTTCTGATACTTGTTCCAATGCTTTGTTAAAATATTCTAGTGCGCCATCGTATTCTCCAGTGGCATCTAAAACCACTCCTTTGTTATTCAGGACCACCATTTTAGTAGAATTTCTTTTGAGAATATGCTCATACGTTTCAATTGCTTTCTGAGAGTTGCCTGTTAGATGATAAAAGTTGGCTATTCTGAGAAGATATTCGTCTTCCTCAATTACTGACTTGTTTGCCTGTAGGAGGTTTTCTTTCAGCTTACTGTTCTCTTCTAGAAGAGATGATATTTCATGTTTTATCTCATCTTGTAGTGTAATGTTTTGTTCTGATCTGAGCACCAATGGCAGACCTGTCCCAGTCAAACTCTTTGTTATGTATCTCTTATTCTCTTCAAATCTGGCATTCTCATCCTGCGACGGAGCTGGAGTTGTAGCAACTGATTGGGTCTCTACAAATTCTTGTCGCTTTTGTATTTGGCTGTCTTCTGTTTGCATCTCTGTAATGTTGTTTTTCTTAATACAACTAGATATGATATCTTGAATTTTTTTCATGTTAGCCTGCGAATTCCAATATGGTGGTTCTTTAATTGAGATTGTTCCCTCTATTCTAGTTAGTATTCCGTTGTATTGTATTGCGTCAATACTCTGCAGATTCTTAAAAAATGAAAGCACGTATCCTATTCTTTCTCTTACAGAACCTGATGAATCGTCATAAACCATGCTTGCAATTGAGTCAAAGGGGGCATGCAGTATGAGAAAGCTCTCTTTTGCAGTGGATTTTAATGTGTAATCGTTTCCTTTGGACTCTTTGATATTCTCATCGATCTTTGCCTTGAATTTTGTTATATTTTTATCAAGTTCCTCTAATGTAGGGAATGTTTTCTCAGATGACTTGAATCTATTTAATGAGGGAAATTTCAAATCTACATTAATGCTGTAAATCCGACTAATAATGCAATCTCTTTTGATCGATTTTTTTCGATGACGCCTAAAATGGGTAGCAAATACCAAATTCAAAGAGGATATTGGAAAACTATTCAGAGATGGAAAGTCAATAGCACAGAAAAAGCCTGAGGTTTTGATAACAGACGGTGCAAGGAACTTTCATCAGGCTTACAGGAAGGAATTTTGGGCAAAAGAAGTAAGCGAGAGAGCCATCCACATTCAGCACATACATTTCAAACGTGACATGAATAACAACAAAATGGAACGCATGAACGGCGAATTTAGGGATAGAGAGAAGGTTATGAGAGGAATCAAAAAAGACGATTCCGTAATGTTTGACGGTTATCAGATGTTTCATAACTACCTTAGACCACACATGGGATTAGAGGGAAAAACACCAGCGGAGAAGTGCGGTATTCAGATTAAGGGAAATAACAAATGGATAACCTTAATTCAAAATGCAAGCCAAAAGGAATAGTTGTTCTGTAAGCACCGATACCAATATACACAAGGATACCACTTTTGTGTAAAATGTGGTAAAAGAGTATACGGAAGAACTTACCGAAGAAGGAACAATAAACTAAACGGTACAATCATAGGAATTATCTTTTCAGTTATTGTGATCTTCTTTTTTGTTGGTCTGCCTTACATTAATCC
>JBARDK010000102.1:0-3695 GCA_049795075.1 Nitrosotalea sp.
GTACATGTCTCCCCAGTCAGCACCTTTTGCAAGATATTGATCAGTAGTTGCAAAATCACGCATAGAAAACACTGATTGATCTAAAATGTCAAAGTATGGTTTTGCTTCATCAGATACATTTGGATAATCATAAACAAGGCCAATTTGCACTGTCTGATTTATTATTTTGTCACTACCGCTAGGTTTTATCTGTACAAGCAGGCTCTGATTCTGGCCTTGCATGGGCAAAAACTTCATGTCAGCTGTGAAGTTGGTGTTGTTAAAAGAGACTTGATACACCATCTCAGGCTCATATTGAGATCCTTTTCCCATGTGCCACAGGCTTGCTGCACTTGGTAGGGGGTTAAAATGCAGATTTGTAAAAAACGGCCATATCAACCCAGCAGCAGCTGATACTATAACAATAGCAAAAATTGCCACCAGCTTAATGTTGGCCATCTATTTCAGCTACCTCGCCGTCTTATAGTTAAAGGTTTCAAATAAGCAAATATAGTGGAACGTTATGTACTTCGCACATGTGCGAGTGTGAAAAAGTCCACATGTATGAAGTTGAATTCAAGTTAGATGGCATGGTAGTAGTTCCAACACACAAGAATTGTGGAGATTCCTTAAACGAAAAGCAGGTAGACAAGTTCCAAAAAGAGCTTGTAAAGACATGGGGAATCAAAGACGAGGATGAAAAGTAGTACTTTATAAAAAATAAAAGAAAAAAGGGTTAAAACCTATCTGAATGATGCTACCTGTTCCTTACAAACTGATGCTTTGCAAGAACAATTAGCGTCACAATAGCATTCGCCTTGCATTGCGCAATCGCATTCTGTTTTGTTTTCTGTTGCTGAGTCGCATCCACATGCTGCGTCTGTCATATCTGGGAGATCTCCTACAGGGTTTTAAAGGTTATTAAAAAATTCAAGTAAACCATAGTATTATTTTTGATCTTTTATATCCACAAGAAGCTTATTTGCTCTCTGTAGTAGTGCATTTGCTTGCTTGTCTATAACCAGCTGATCGCTTTCGATATCAAGTGCCACCTTTAACACATGGATGTATTCCGGGTTTTTATGAATCTGATTTTTTATTTTCACGATATTGTTCCTGTTTATGTACCCTAAATAGAAATAGCAATCAGACAATAGCAAGTTTTCAACTAGATAGTCGTACTTTCTTTTGATGATCTTCGAGTGACCATTGTTTTCAACCATGTCAGAAAATCCTATAGTTGATTTTACCATTCTTGGAAGAACTGAGGTAGAGGCCCTTTCCACGCCAAGTATGTGATGTATAACGGAAAAGGCTTGATTAATCTCGTTTTTTTTCAAGTTCCTAGTTATTTCCAACATATGAGTAGGACTAGGTCGTTTTGAGTTAATTGAGAATAGTGCATCTGCGAAAAAATATGAAGCACATTTTGTCCATACTGCAGCAAAAGGATCATTGGTTTTTACTGCTTCCTTGGCTTTGTTTGCAAAGATTCCTGTATCGACAAGGCAGCTTTGCGTGTATGAGTTTAGGATTTTTTCCTTCTTTTCCTTTATTTTTGCAAGAAACATTCGCAGTTTCCACTGATCATCGTAAAGTATAGTCAAGTTTTCCAATTGAGTTAAAATCGAAACGTTAGACTCTGACAGAGAACAATGATGTAGTTTTATCAGGTTTCCAGAAAGATCATGAACTGATTCACCTGACTTGTCGTCGAAGACACTAATATTGTACTCACAGCAATCAAGATTGCATTCATTATTTCGGCACCCTCCAAAACCTACAGGATGTTCAGATAGTGACAATAGTTCTGGAATCTTTTGTACATCCACAGGAATTTCAATTGTTGGTTTTGCTATAAAGTATCCAAGCTGTTAAAATTTACAAATACATTGAATCGAAAAACATTTCTTTGACAGGCATAAAAAGTAATTATAAAACTGTTGTTCTGTTACATTATTTATTTCAATAGAGATCAGATAAAAATCCACATATTGCAGATTTGCACTGTTCCCAATAAAAATAAGCGATTAAGAGAATTACACGATAAACTAATCATCTTCTTTCAGCACGAAAATACATCTTCAATGTTTTCATAAATATGTCTTAACCACAACATGTACACAGGTCTCTTCCACAAGCTGCGAAATCCGTAACCATTAACATAGTTTAATGAGGTTTATTAGTACTCAAAAATATATCAAAGATGATTTGGGCATGAAGATTAGTTCTTTCTCAATAGCGGTCATGTTAGCGTCAATAATTACTGTCGGTACTCTTATGGTCATGCCTAATGCATTTGCAACTACGTGGTATCCAGGAGAGGGACTAAAACAAGGAGATTATTACAAATATAATGTCTGCTGGACAGACTGGCATAATTGCACACCACTTGAGATTGACTTTTGGGTCAAGAACCAGACAAGTGATGGCACAGGTTGGAATTTGGAAATGCTGGCAGTAGACGGTTCCACAATACAGAAAGGGATAGTCACCATCGGTACAGTGACACCAGATCCAACATATTCTGATCCAAATATTTCTGATTATTCCAACGTATACAAGAATACAATAGCATGGCTTGATGCATTTTCTTCAGCAGACAATGCACAGACTTTGGGCTCTCCGTCGTGGGGCAGAACTGCTTCTGTTGGCGGACAATCAGTAGGCTCCATGGGACAGCAATCAGTCACAGTGCAAGCTGGAACATATCAGACATGGGTACTCGGTTGGCACAAGGATGTTGATAACATGGTATGGGTTGCGCCAAACTTGGCATTTCCAGTAAAGGCAATTGTATATAGTGATGTTACAAGCGGTGTTCCTCCGCCTGATCTTACTTTAGAGTTATTACAACAAGGCAACAGTCCAACCGAACCATCATTTTTGAATGTACAGTCAAGTGCACTTGCAGGAGCGAATGCGAATTGTCCTGCACCTGACATGGTAAATGATGCTGCCCAAGCCACATCTACAACGGATTCAAACTCCATGATAATTTTCTATCGCTACAGTCCTTCTACGCCACACATAGGATGCCCCATGGAATGGAGAATATCATTTGAGAAAGCCTTTGATCAGACTCAGAAATATTCCAATGTTCAATATGACATCTATGCTGTAGATAATCAAGGACATCAAATTGATGACATAGCTCAGGACGCAGGTAGTTCGGCATTATTTGCACCAGTTGGAGATGACGATAGAATCATAATTTTGAAAGGAACCACCCCTGTAACTAACTTGGTAATTGCAGCGCTGGGAGTTGGTGCACAGGGAACAACTCCTGATGTGAGCCTAGCAGGTTCAATAAACATAACACTCAACACATTACCATCATTTGGAGGCTCTTCTAGTACCATTCCCCCCACCAATACAACTAGCGTAACACCACCCAATATGATAAACACCACTAGTCCCACTAACACAACCCAAGCTACTGTAATTCCATCATGGATCAAAAACAATGCAAAATGGTGGGCCAGTGGACAGCTTGGAGATGACCAATTTATCCAAGGCCTTCAATACATGATACAACATGGAATAATACAAATACCTGCACAATCTGGCGGTTCAAACACAACATCTGGAACTCAACAAATTCCCGCATGGATCAAAAATAATGCAGGTTGGTGGGCCAGCGGGCAGATTGGCGACGACCAATTTGTTCAGGGCCTTCAATACATGATAACAAACGGCATAATCAAGATCAATTC
>JBARDK010000103.1:0-3393 GCA_049795075.1 Nitrosotalea sp.
ATCTAATACTGATCGCTACATAACCACATATGCAGGAGGTCCGCATTGGCCAGAACAAGACGCGCAAATAGGTATTGCGTGGATTGTGGGGGAAGATTAGTTTACTACCCTCGCCTTTCGAATCCAAAAGCTCCCAATGAATACAGGGTCCTGGTTTATGCATGCCCCGACTGCACTAAAGATTTTGATAAACCCAAGATGTTCTCAATAAAACGAAATGTGGTAGATGAGCCAATTGAGACAGTGGAAATAGAGATAGTCCAAGCCAGGGAGAAGGTTCCTGAGACCATCAAATCCACCTAATAAATTTTCTAGTGCAAAAAGACTAGGGTGCAACCACGAAATAATCTCTGCCTGATTTTATCGCCTTTTTTTTATCGCATATTTCTTTAACTTTTTGGCAACTTGGGGAGGGTATTATGCAGACTTTACCAAAAAAACGTCCTGGCAAAATCTAGTGGTTTTATGGATTACAAAATGGGCATGTTGTACCACTAGATTTTCTGTAAAAATATGGTCAAAAAATGGGGGTTGAACTTTTAGTCGTGTGCCAAGAAGAAACGCAAACTCTTACCAGGTAATGGGGGTGTTTTGACCCTTGGCTGCTATATGTACACACAAGTGTTCAACCCCCCATCAAAATCGTGTTTTTTGAAAAAATCGCCTTCTTCGTGATACGGGAAAAATAAGTAGGGGTTTAACCTTTGAGCATCAAATTCCAAAACCAGTATTTTTCCAAAATGGATCATTTTAGACCATTTACGGACTGGAACTGGCTCCTGATCTGGCAAGTTTTACTGCAAATAGGGGGGTAAAAATAACCCAGAATATGTTAAAGAATTGGATAACATGGTTCTTTGCCACAAATGTTCTGATGAAAAACATGGGGAATGTATGGGAAAAGCTGGCATGTTTGAATGCGACTGTGAGATTTGTAAGAAATAGTTAGTAGAAATGCCGAACAAAATTGTACTTTTGAACTGCTTATATCCAATATCCAATAACCTGAATCCGTGCCAGATCTTGATGATCTAACAAAGGCAAAGATAGTACAGATGATTTTGGATGGAACCACGGAAGGTGCGCTTGAAAAACTAAGTGAGTTTTATCGGGTTGAAACCCCAAAAATAGCAGTTGGGACAATCAAGGGGAAGCGAAGAACTGTATATGCAGTATATGTGCCTGCAGAAAAGAAGATTTACGCGTTAAACTCTGACATTTTTTGCAACCCATTTGTTATCCTGCACGAGTATTATCATCATATTCGCTCAAAGCTTGGAGTGCATAAGGGCTCAGAAAGGCATGCCAATATGTATGCCAAGGATTTCATAGATTCTTATAATTCGATAATGAAGATGAGAATGAAAACATAGTGGATTTTTCAAATTCTTACTATTTGATTATTAAGCATGTTGAAATATACTTCTGGTAAGATGTTGGGGTTTGATGATTAGAAATTTGTCTTGTTAAGTTTCGGGGTTTAAGGTTTCTATTCCCAAGATTTCTTAGTAGAAAGTATGTTCTTTAATTCATTCAGTAATCGTAATGACTTATTTTCAATGTCATGTAACATAGTATTTTTAGCATCCTGTTCTATGCCAGAATTAGGCGAATTTGCAATATATACGGACAAAAGCATTGAATCAGTTAAAGAAAACGCCTGCCTTTCAATTTCAGAAAAAGCAGTACCAAATCCATGAATCCTGTTTCTCCTTTTATTAAGAAAACTCACTAATTCAAAAATTGAATTATGTAGGATTCCTTTCTCATGTAAGAATTTGATCTTATCGGAGAATCTTGTCTTGCGAAATTCTTTATAGATTGGAATTTCGATATATTCTTCATATTCCTTTATGTTATCTCCCTGTGCGAGTAAAAAATCTGAATCAGTTTTATACGCACCTTTGGCTCTCCAGAAGATGCGATTTATTGTACTTTCAATATTTTGCCATCCTTTAAGATAATCATCAAGCATTGATTCTATGTTAGGTTCAATGATTCTTAGATAAGCCTCATAGTGTTTTTTATCCATGTTTAGTTCTACCAATCGTCTTAGTTGATCAAGTGTAAGTGTCATACATCGTAATGAATCAAAGTTTTAGAATAAGATTGTTAAGATTTTGATTTTGATGCTAATTTAATCAAACTTTCAATCTTATTCTGTCCTAATTCCAGTCTGATTCCTGACTGTTCCGCAGGAGTCTTACCTATCGAACTGTGTGATTTCTCACAAAGTTGTAATGAATCCTAAAGCGACAATAGACCAATGTAAATTTTAAACCAAAAGAAGAGATGTTTTTACCCTTACCCTAATTAGGAACGATATTTCAAAATTCGAATATGGAAAGATATGAAATCAACCTTTTGATGTCAAAAAAGCCAACCGATTCCCAGGCTAGAAAAATCCAGGAACATTTTACGGAAATGCCGATAGAGGAAATACTGGCAGGACTAAACTTTGCAAAAAACAGGTGGAAGGCAAAGGACGCAGGCGTTCTAAAAGTGGGAAGAAAAAGCATAATCAAAAAAGAGATTCATTCTGTTACATCAGAGCAAGCCCAATGGCGATTGAAAAATTGGAAGACAATGATTGCAAATTACAGAAGACTAGGATATAGTTATCCTACAATATCTAGAATAAAAAAACACTTTGCAGAAATAAGCAAAAAGCGCTCTAAATAGTAGCTTGCGCTTTTGTCGTAGAAGGCAAGTTGGGTGGAAGGTCGGGGATTGTCTGTCTGGCATGTCCTTCCAGCACCGCTTGCGCTTCTTCAAGAATTTGGCTTGTCTCCGAACTTGTCGTATCGACAACAAATTGGCTGTCTGCGTTGACTGAAGAACCTGCCATGATATCTCCTAGAATACTTGACAGGTCCTGCATTGACGAGCTTGCCTCAGGCATGAGTCCGCTCAAACTGGTTCCTAGGCCCTTTATGACGGACATGCATGGGCTCAGCGTGACTACCACGTCGCCAAGCTCGGATATTGTGTTTAATCTAATCTGGATCTGTTCCATGGCTAATTTTGCACCTGTTACCATGTTGTTCATCTTTCTAATCTCATGTAGTTCTGTGGCGTATGCGTTGGAATATGGTTTGTTGTGATTTCGTACTGCCTCTACAACCTTTTTGAAAATATAATCGTCTTTTTCCTTTAGTTTTCGTGAAATGGAATCAAGTTTTGATATCTGAAGCTGCAGTCTCTTTTGCGCCTCATCAATCTTTGGTCTAAGTGGAGCATCGGGCCTTACCTTATCCATTACCTTCTGTGATATGCTTTCCTTCTGAGTGTTCCATTTTGCTGCAAAGTTCATGATTTTTGACTGTGCCTTGATCTGAATCGATGTTTTAAACATTCATGTTCTGTGTATGGGTGTAACTGTAGTGACACCCT
>JBARDK010000104.1:0-3332 GCA_049795075.1 Nitrosotalea sp.
ACTTGAACCAATGATTTAGATGATTCCATAACATATGATCAAGTGTGGACAGAACACGAATCAAGTCCAATGATCTAAAATCAGTTGGTTATGATGAATCAATGCAAATATTGGAAATAGAATTTCATCATGGTGGAATCTATCAGTACTTTGGTGTGCCAAAAAAGATCTACGAGGGATTAATGAAATCCGTTTTATCTCATGGACAATATCATACAAGATACATCAAAAACAGGTATCGCCACGAGAAGATTCTCTGATTGCGGTGCTACAAACGATGTCTTTTACATACTGTTATTAGTGCTGAACACGCATATGCAATAGATGTCAGAATCCACGCTATTACCAGACGATGATCTTGGAAAAAAATTAGCAAGACGTGTTGATAATCAACTTTTAAAAAATGAAAGACGTGGAGCATCAGAAAAAGACATCTTTGACAAAAAAAAGGTCATGGATGACGTCCTGGACAAGACCTCGATAATGACTTTGTCCAAGTTGATAAATTCAGGCACCATATCATATGTCAATGGAATAGTCGGTTCTGGCAAGGAAGCCAAGATGTACTGGGCCGTAGATCCTGACGGAAATAATATTGCCCTTAAGATATACCTGGTAACGGCATCAAATTTTAAAAAAAGACAGCCTTACCTTGTAGACGATCCAAGATTTTCACGTATAAAAAAAGGCACAAGAAACTTGGTGGAGATTTGGGCACAAAAGGAATTTCGGAACCTAACACAATGCGCTAAAAGCAATATTCCATCAATCAAACCAATTCGCGTTCTAAAAAATGTCTTGGTACTAGAATTTGTAGGAAAAAACGGTACCCCAGCAAAAACTCTTGTAGAATCAGAAGTTGATGAAAATGACTATAGAGATGCAATTTCAATTATTTCTCAACTTTACAAAAAAGCCGAACTTGTACATGCTGATTTCTCAGAATACAATATTTTCAAAACAGAAAATGGTTTGATTCTTTTTGATCTAGGATCAGCTGTTGACATACGACACAGAAACGCAAAAGAATTTCTTCAAAGAGACATTACAAATATTTCAAGATTTTTTGCTAAAAGAGGTCTGACTGTTGAACACCCATCTGACATACTATCAAGGATAACAAATTGAGTTTTTACGGCTGCCTCATCTGTCTTAAGTAGTATTATCACGTATGAATATCAGAGATAAAAAGAATGAAGAATTTTTTCAAATCCATATGGAAATCCAAACCCGAGGAATCTAAAGAAAAACTCCAGATAGAACAGGAGGAAATGAAAGAAGAGACATATGAGTTAGAGCGAGTCGAGCAAGACGCGCAAGAAGACATTAGGGAAACAGAAGATGAAGAATGATCGCTCTACAATAATATCAAAAAGCCTACCTGTTGGCAGGTGTTAATAATTTCATGGAAAAAGACCATTTTTGGAGGCAAGATATGTGCTCGGATTGTAAAAGAGTGAAATGTAAAGAGGGATGCAATTGTGATTGTCATTGGAACAGGAGTAGATAATCAAACTTATCAAAACTATTCCCAATCATCAAGTAATTCCATTATTGAATAGCCTTCTTGATTACAAAGTATAATGGAAATAGATTAGATGTTACAAGTCAGCAGAAAAAACACTATCTAGACTGTAATTTACGAATATTGATAGAACTATTAGATCAATTCAACATGTGATATGTTCTTCTTGACTTTGTCTATTGCCTCTCTTATGATGCCTTTTAGCTCTTCACGTGTCATCCTTTCTACATTTCTACCTAAACTTTCCTCAATCTGACAAGTCAGTTCCTTCTTAATATCACTGAAAATCTTTTGTTGAAGGTTGTAATCGACTATACCATCCTCTCTAACGGTTTGGCTAAAGACTTGTTCTATTACGTCCCATGAGATTTCTTCCATAACTAATTCTCGTACCTATGCCACACACGCCGATGTCAGGTTCATAACAGAGAGAACCACTTCCATATGCAATATCTCCCTGCTTATCATTTCTCTTAGTTCAGTCTCAGTCATATTTTCCAGCTTGACAAGTATGTCATATTTTCCATGTGTTTGCTGAATCTCCTTTACCGATTTGAGAGTTTGGAGTTTTCTTATTACAAGCATCTCTTTTTCTGGTTGGCAGCTAATGAATGCAAATGTTGGACATATTTTATCGTCTCGAATTTTTTTATTCCGTTCTGCGCCAAGTTGAATTTGTATCTCTTGTGTCATGGCATAATTTCTCTAATCCTGTTACGTCTCTGTCTCTAATAAAGCGGTGTAATGTGTCATTTGTAGCTACAAAAAATCACGATCATCCTATTTCGGTAGTACTTCCTTAAGTGTCACCGTCACGTATACTATAGTTGAACAACACATACGAAAATAAGAATTCCTACAAAATCGGAAAACAACTAGTAGGAAAAATTCGATTCTCTCCTCTGGTTGATGTACTTGAAGTAATAAAACCATCAGTATGGAAAAAAGAGGTACATGCTTCATTTAAGAAAGTCATCGCATTTGACCTTCTGTTTATGGTACTTGGTGGGTGTATTGGAGCTGGAATCGTCACTGCAGTTCTAGTGAAATAGAACTCTTCCTTTTTTGTTGAAATTGGATTATAGATTTATGAAAATAAAAAATGCGTAATACCACCGTTCTTATTGCTTGACAGATGGATAATATCGTGATAAACTGAATGCTTTCCCTTGATTCTGACGCGTATATGAAATGTGCTCGCTGTGGAAAGAGTGCCATGGTAACTGATGGTTCCACCGGAGAGAGGTTTTGTGGGGTATGCGGTTTTGTCATTAGCGAACGAATCGAAGATTCTGGTCCTGAGAGACGTTCATTTTCAAAAGATGAACATGAGGATAGGTCAAGAACAGGCGGGCCGTCATCTCTTGCAATCCATGATATGGGTCTTGCAACAATGATAGGACACGATAATAAGGACGCAACTGGAAAGCCACTTTCAACATCAATGAAGAGCACCATAACACGTCTTAGAACATGGGACAGTAGGAGCCAAGTCCACGAGTCCCAAGAGAGAAACTTTAGGCAGGCATTCAGCGAGCTTAGCAGAATGAAAGACAAACTTGCACTATCTGATTCCGTGGTTGAAAAGACTGCGTACATTTATAGAAAAGCATTAGAGAAAAATCTTGCAAGAGGTAGATCGATCCCTGGACTGATTGCTGCAGCAATGTATTTGGCATGTAGAGACACTGGCACTCCAAGAACATTGAACGAAGTGGCACGCCAAATCAATATAAAAAGAAAAGATGTGTCAAGATGCTACAGGTTACTCTTAAAAGAACTCGATCTGAAAATGCCTGTATTAGAT
>JBARDK010000105.1:0-5798 GCA_049795075.1 Nitrosotalea sp.
AAGTGCACCGGTAGGAATCTCGGCATATACTTTGGACTTTACTTATGCAGAAGTAAATTCAGACTTGAAAAGTACCCTGATAGATCAAAACATAAACATGTCAAAACCTTTGAAGTTTAGCACCCCCTCTGATATTAATCAATACTGCGATTTTCTTTCTAACCAGACAAAACAATCTATGATTGAATATTGCACTTCAACAGAAATAAAGGATGAACATGATAATTTTCTTGGGAATGTTAACATGATAGGATCTACACTAGCTCCGGTGTTGGTGATTACAGCAGCGCAATCAGATCCGCTGTTTAGTAACTACAACGATGTAAAAACTCTATTTGGAGATGTTGTTAATGAAACAATCTGCCAATGCTGGGAGACTGAAAAACCAGGTAACTATACTAAATTGTCAGACATGATGGGCGCACTTCGTGATTTTCATTTGAAAGGAAATTCACCTAATAGCACCACTCATGGTGTGGCATTAAGCGGAAAACACTTTGAAATAGAATTGACCACAAACAGTCAAGGCTATCTGTGGAAATTGCTTGTAGCCAAGTAATTACTCTATACTCAGGTCCATTAAGCTTGACGCGCTCACTTAATCTATGGAAATTTCAACTTGGTGTTAGAATTGCTTGAATATCTATGGCTAGTACCACTCGGTTTTGCCGCTGGTATCATAGGATCAATGATTGGCCTTGGGGGTGGATTTGTTATTGTTCCAGCATTGACTTTTGCTGGGTTTTCCCCCCCTCTTGCAGCAAGTGATAGCCTCTTTGCTGCCTTTTGTAATGCAGTCGCATCTACACTATCTTATGCTAGACAAAAGCGGATTGTGTATTCATTAGGGCTAAAACTGGCATTGCTCTCCATTCCTGGAACAGTACTTGGAGCATATGTCTCAGATGACATATCTGTCTCTACATTCAAGATACTATTTGGTATAGTACTCATTGCTTCCAGTGTTTACATTTACTCTAGAAGAAAGATGGAGCCTAAAGAATAC
This sequence comes from Nitrosotalea sp., assembly GCA_049795075.1. Taxonomy (GTDB): domain Archaea; phylum Thermoproteota; class Nitrososphaeria; order Nitrososphaerales; family Nitrosopumilaceae; genus Nitrosotalea. Next base: position 1,007 of record JBARDK010000105.1, read on the forward strand.
AATCTTTCAAAACAGATCATGATGCTTGCAATAGGCGCTAGCTTCTTTGCAGGTATAATTTCAAGCCTATTTGGAATTGGGGGAGGCACGGTCTTTGTTCCTCTCATGGTTGTAGCAATAGGGTTATCCATGAAACTAGCTGCCCCCACATCGCAATTCATATTGATGTTTGCCGCCGCATCGGGAATGATTGTGCATTCTCTGTTGGGTCATCCTGACTATATTCAGGCTGGTTTGTTGTCAATAGGAGCATTTGCTGGAGGAATTGTGGGAAGTAAAATATCGTCAAGAGTAGACGAAAGAAAACTCAAGATTTTTGTCACACTAGTGCTTGCCGTGACGTCAATCAAACTCTTCATGGATGCTTTTAATACCCCAGTTAAAATTCCATGATGGTAACATAGAAAAATAAACGCTGAAATAATTTTCAGTTATTTTCCGGCCGGAGGTTCTTTTCTAATTTGGTAAAGATTTCTTTTAGATAAAAGAACAAGCTCCCCGTTGTCTCTTGTCCCTTCAAAATCAATTGATAACAGACCGAATTCATCATTAAGATCGCGCTTGTCAGTTATCTTGAATTTGATTTTTAATTTCTCATCTGTGTGGAGAGGCTTGAGAAATCTAGTTTGTCTGTTGTTCCAAGCTGGATCCCCATCTATGCCGTAGAAAATCAAAAGATTACCATACATTTCTTCAAGCCTTGTAAATTCACCTTCTATTCTTGCTAGTATGGCTCTACCTGAAACCATTTTGCTGCGTTGATGCAAAAATTCCTCCTTTTCATAAATTATGTTTTTTATTCCTGAAAAGGAAAGATACTTGTCAAGATCATCAGAAGAAATCTTACACTCTGCAAAAAACTCGTCTCCAACTTTAAGCTCGAAGAACTTTTTCATCAAGATCTTGTTTCGTCTGGATAGTAAATTACTTCTGAGTTTGTAACTGCTTTTCCAGATTTGAAGAAATTCACCGCATTTAGGATTTTTGAGTTATCTGATTCTATGCCATCCACACTTCCGGGAAGAATCAGATGTATTCTGATTTTTGACTTGAGAACATCACTTAGTTCTTGATTGACTGTTGTGACAAAAGGTCTTAGCGCTCCTCTGAACACTTCTACTTTTACTCTGTCTCTACCTGTTACCTTGCTACCAGCTGGCATATCTGGGCCGATCATTATGATACTGCCTTCTTTTTCCTTGAAAAGAGGCGGGTTTTTTGCTCCCCCTGGAACAAATCTGTTAAGGACTTCCTGAAGGACAAGGGCGGGTGTGTTTATGAATTTGTCTACTAGCTCATCCCATTGCTGTCTTGATAACTCTGTAATCTTTGTGACTTGAGGCAATTTGCCAGTTACGTAAATCACTGCATTGATTGGTCCTATCTTTTCTGTGGCGGTATTCAGCATCCTTTTCATGTTTTCTTGGCTATTGATGTCCATCACATGCGAATGGAACTTGGATAGTCGCTCTTCCGCCTGTTTGATGCTGGTCTTTGAAATCAAAATTACAGTTTTTCCTCCATTACTTTCAATATTTTGTGCAAGATATTCGACTCTTGATACATCTGACTCTTCTGTGGCATCTACTACAAACAAAATTACTTTTGAGTTATAGTCTGGCTTGGTATCTGGTATTGAACAAGCTATGTGCGGTTTAACGGGATAGAAGACTCTGTCGCCTGGAATTACTTTGCCATTTAGAATCTTTGATATGTTTTCGTCACATAGCATAAGAACAGTTTCAGCGACTTGCTGTTGTGACAAGAACTGTTCATCTGCAATCATCTTGCTAGTATTATTTTGAATCTTTTCTGCAATCTGTTGTATCTTGACCAAAAGCGAGGTGATAGTATTGTCAAGTTTTTGAATTTCTGGCTCTGACGTTATTGACTTTGTCTTTGCTAGTTTGGATGCTACCTGTCTTACTCCATTCTTTATCGTGTTCTCATCTTCGCCTAATAGTGGAAGGATATCATTATTGACAGTCTCTACTTCCTCTGGAGTTAGGTTTTCAAAACCACTGACTCGCATGAACTCTGCGGCTGCTTTTGGATAAACAGTTTTGTATATTCTGTCAGAATGAACTGGTCCAGGATTGGTAGCAATCGATATTATTCCTTTGTCTGTAAGCTCCCACGACATTGCTTCTGCAAGTCTATTCTTTGCTCCTTGAGAAGCTGTATATGGACTTCTAAACCTGTAAGGCCTTTGTTCAAACGGGCGTTCTTCTGTGAAGAAAGTGGATATTGTTACAATTTTGCATCCTGATTTCATGGATTTGATTGCCTGAGCTGAAGTCCAGAAGGTACCGGTGAGGTGAATACTGACAGTACTCTTGAAATCACTCATTGGGGAATTGGCAAAACATGTTACTGGGCCTGAAACTCCTGCATTATTTACTAAAATATCTACGGTTCCATGAGATTTCTTCAAATCTTCGAACATTTGAGAAACTCCAACCTCATCGCTGACATCAACACCTGGGAAAATTTTCACAAACGCACCGCTTTTGACTTTGTCAATTATTGGTTGTAATTCTTTGGCAGCTTCTTCAAGCGGCTCCTTTCTTCTTCCTAAAATGACTATGTTTGCACCGTTTTCGGCAAATTTGATCGCTATTGCTTTTCCGATTCCAGTACCACTACCAGTGATAACCACGAGTTTATCTTGGAACCTTAGCATTAACAGAATTTGGCATATTTTGGACTATTTATTCGATTGTGCCCTTGCGCTCGTGATGTACACTAATATTTATTTGAGGGTCGAATTCAACCTGACGCATGCACGATTCTGAATCTGATACTATTGCACGAAAAAACAAGCAAAAAGAATACTGTGATCTGTTGGGAAAAATTGGGATAAGCGCAGAACCAAAACAATTTGAGACCGACGAAGTTGAAAAAAGTGACTATTATTCAAAGTATTTCTCAAATTCACCAGCTATGGTTACAAACCGTGGTTGTATAGATCTCAAAGGAAGTAACATCGACGTTATTCAAATCATCCAGAAGGGTTGAAATGTCACAAGATCTAAATCCGTTACCTTGGGGGGCACAGGACAGATTTCAAGCTCATTTTATTGTCAAAACTAATAATCGACTAGATACTGATGATCTTCTTGCCAAAACAAAACTAAATACCAAAGGGCACTTTTCCACAAAGAAAGTATCTGGAATAGAATGGGTTGGAGGGGAATTAGCTGCATCTCTAAATTCTGACGACGAACTAAAAAGCATGATTTTGAAGCTTTCACTCAACGACGCATTAATTTGGGTAGAGCCAACCAAAAAAGGCATCAGAATTCATGGTAAATGGAAGAGCAGTCAGGAATTGGGGATTACAAGAGAACTATTTGATGTCTATGACCGGATAGCTTCTCATATCAAAAAACATCTCTAGGCTCTCCACCAGTCAAGTGCTAGACAATCAATTTTATTTCCTCTTGGAATTGCAAGGATGAATTGCTTTCGAACAGTTGTAGCAAGCCTGCCTGCTAAAACAACTTCTGTAGCAGATATTGTATCTGTGGAATTGTAAACCTGTAACAAATATGGTGCATGGTCAATGCCTGGACCTTTTTGGTAAACTGCAAAATCACAACCAAACTTGATTCCAGGATTTATAATGTATCCTTTGTCTCTAAAATCTTTGTAAACAAGATATTTCTTGTCAAAGTTGTAATGCTCACGTCTGCATATATCCAACATTTCATTTGGGATGACTTTCGTTTTAGCTCGATAGATCTTCAATTTTGATTTTTCTAGAAGATAATACCCTTCTATGAGGTCCAAAATCAAAGGTACGTTAATCTCGTCAGGTTTTGGTTTTGTAATTCCTATTGGTTTTCCGTAATATCCATTGACAAATAATGACTTGGATTCTTCCAGATCCCATACTATTATTCTATTCTCGATTAATTCTCCTTTCAAGTTACATCTTTCACGAATAAGGCAATTGATTTTAGTGTTTACAAAATGTTGGTAAAAAAAGAGAAAGATAATTTCACGATTTTATAGGCTAAGAGCCAGTAGAATGAATGAATCTGATACTTGAAGGCATTTGTCAGACATTTCCTCTATGCCTTCCACCACGTCTATTAGAAGCATTAGTTCCTTTGTAGTTGTAACCTCGTCCAAGACCTTTATGGTTAACGCGCGATATTTTTCATCCACCATTCTTTCCATCTTCTGGGCTTCGTGGGCAAGATCAATTGCAACTGTAGCGTTACCGCCCAATGCGCGAACAATTTCGTTTATCTTATAGATCTGGTCTACTGCCTGCTCGATCAGGTCAGCTAGGTCTTTTTCTATTTTTTCCTTCTTCAGTGTGGCTCCTTTTATGTTTGATAACTTGAAGGCTATACCTGTAATGTAGCCTGCAATTTCATCCATCGTGTATGCAGTATTCAACAGATTTTCTCTATTCATCATGAGTCCACCCACATCTGCAATTTCACGAGTTATTTTTCTGCGCAAAGCCTCAACTTCATCCTCGGTGTTCTTTATTCTCTCAAGAACTTGTTTTACCTCGGACTTGTCAGACTTGATTATCAACGCGGGAAGCGATGAGAGGTCTCTCACGGCGTTAAGGATCCTGTTTATTTCATCCTGCAAAACGGCAAGTGCCTTTCTCTTTGCCTGAACTTCAAGTTCTCCGCTGTACATCTAGACGTTTAATTCGATGCCAGCAGCTAATAATCGTTACGTAAATAACTTCTGATCAAGTTCCTTTACTCAAAATTGTTTTTCATCCTGTACCACTTTCTTTTGGCTATTGTACATGGTGATAACC
>JBARDK010000106.1:0-12133 GCA_049795075.1 Nitrosotalea sp.
GTATTTGCAATTGCAATCATATCAATAATTGCAGTATCTGCAAAGACTGGACTAAGATTCATGCCAAAATACTAGAACTAAAAGTCAAATTTTCTTTTATCAATACATAAATACTCATGATCCTTGAGTATTGGCTAGCAAATGAGAACATCAAGCGCCTTGTGTGCAGTACTAGTAATTATATCGATTTTCGGATTATCTTTTGTTATTTTAACTCCTGCACACGCTAATTGCCCCGTAACTGGATGTGTACTTGCTGGAGATACACTAAATGTAGCTGTAACCCCAGCTACCGGTGGTTCACCATTGCAAGTTTCCTACAAGGCATCATTTACTGGCAGCAGTGTAATGAAATCTGCGGTTTGGAGTTTTGGAGACGGTAATTCAGTGAGTGGAGTCATGAATGGCACATATACGTACCAGTCAGCAGGAAACTATACCGGTACTGTAGATATAGATGCCACCGATGGCACTAGTTATACTCAACAATTCACAGTGTCAGTTACAGGAAGTATAGGAGCTAACGTAGGCGCAAATGTTACAATACCAAATCCAAGTAATAGTGGCAGTATTACTGCGTACCAGCTTCTCCAGCAAGAACATAACGGTAGCTTGATAGCATCAAGTCTGCCGCCCCTCTCAGTACAAACAAATTCACCATCTTATGGACAAGGTGATACAATAGTTATCAATGGACAAATCAAAAATACATCAAACGACACTGCGGTTACTGTAAGAATTATCAATTCATTAAAAAACATGGTTTCAATAGCACAGTTTATCCCCGGCTCCGACGGTAGTTTTTCTACCAAAGTTCTTGCCACGGGTCCATTATGGACACAGGCAGGCACTTATACAATAATTGTACAATATGGTCCATCCACAAATGCTACTACTAGCTTCTCATACAGTGGCGGTAATGGACAATCAATCATAAACGTAGCAACAAATGGCACTTATTCATTACAGACCAGTGTAGGAACGTTCAACATACCATATACAATACAGGGCGGAACTATACAAAATATGCAGATACTCGGACAGCAGACTACACTTGCAATTACCATTAACACGTCATCAAATGGCTCGTTATCCGTAAGCCTCCCAAGAGCACTCATAGATGCCAAAGCACTACCTCCTGTACCAACAGGACCAAACTCAACTTCAACTACGAAAGTCAATCCAGCAGAGATGCCAGATCAATCATTCATTGTTCAAGATGGAGGACAAAACGTACAGTTTACTGAAGTGAAAAACATAAACACTAGAACACTAGGCATATCCTTCCACAAGGGAGATACAACAATAGATGTTGTCGGTACAGTTTCAATTCCAGAGTTTGGCCCGATCGCAGCTCTAGTATTTGCAATTGCAATCATATCAATAATTGCAGTATCTGCAAAGACTGGACTAAGATTCATGCCAAAATACTAAATCATTTTCTTTTTGATTTAGATGCAAACAGTACTCTTCGAATTCTGGCCTAGTTTTATTTTTGCCATGTGCTAACACGATGAATTTGCTTACTGCATATTGACAAGGTACTTAGATTATTATACAGCCAAATGAAAGAGGAAGTAATGAATTTTGAGTTCGAAGAATTTTATTCTCTAGAAGACATATTTGCATATATGGCTACCATGGCCCCACCGATGAAAAACATGCTACCTATAAGTTCCTACAAAGGATACATCTTTTCAATGATCCCCCTGAGCCCTGCAACTGGCAATTCCTACCTTGTAATCTATACAAAAGGCAAGCTTGATGGAAAGATGTTGGAATTTGATATGAATCTGAAAAAATACAAACCCGTTGATATAGCAGAGCGAGCGGATAAAAATTATTTTGTCGTTCTAACTCCAAAAAGAAACACAATTGCAGATGCAGCAATTAAGGAACTAGAGAAATCTACTTAGTGTAAGCAGGAGCATTGACTGACCTGCTTCTGGCATACTTTTCCATGATATCCTCAGGAAGCTTGCCATTGAATAATTCCTTGCATAAACCTCGCAAGTAACGCATTATTGCCCAAGTTCCAGCTTTAATCATGCTATACATTACAGGCTTCATCAAAGTACCATATGTCTTATTTCTAAGAATTATAGGAATAATATCATTAATTACCCTCAGGTTGTGTTCCCAGCATTTCCAGAATAATGTAAATTGTGCCTCATTGAGATTGCCAAAGTGCATCGAATTCTTTTCGTTAAAGTCTTGATAAAGTAACGGTGCAACAATACCTCTCATGTTTGTGTGTTTAAAGTCTTCAATTAAATCGATGGTATACTGTGTTTCGTCTGGCGTTTCATCAGGCCATCCAATAATCAGAGTTGCTGCTGGGAACCAATGGTTCTGATTCATTATCTTTGCGCCCTCTCTGACAACCCATCCCCATTCATCTGTAGAAAACGGTTTTGTCTTGACTCCAAGATGCTTCTTCACCATTCTTGGTGCTACTGTTTCGATACCAAGATTTGTTGCCAACCATTTTTCATTACTCATGCCATTAATTTCTGAAATATCTCTGAATAGTTTAGGATCGGCGCATACAGCAGAAAATGTCATGTGGGTAGTCCCTACAAATCTAGCTCCTAGAGATTTGAGCCCTTTCCATAATTCAGTTATTGCGTCATAGTTTGGTCTAAACTCCCGATTATCACAACCATAAAGCAGCATTTCATCAGAATGTAACCAAATTGAATCAAATCCATAATCTAGATTTATTTTTGCTTCTTGTTGTAGCCTTTCAAGTGGAAGATCCTTCTTTGATCTTTTGTTTACATCGCAAAAGTCGCAACCTCTTCCACATCCCCGCATGGCTTCAATAAGCGAGTTGACAGTAGGACCTTGAATCATTGGAATGTTTTGAATATTTTTTACAAAGCAATGCATCAGCTCTGGAGCATCGCCCTTTTCTAGATCATGAAATAGATCTAATGCAAGTTCGTCAGCTTCTCCTACGACTACAGTATCAAGGCCATGAATTTTCATTCTTTCAGTTTTTGCAAGCTCCCAAGCGCCGTTACCGCCAACTGCTACATGAAAATTGTATTTTTTCTTGAGCTGAATAATCTTGGCACACATTCTTTTGAATTTCATTGCAACATACGATAGTTTTTCAGGAGACATGGTAGTAGTAACAGGAGCCATTCCTAGTGGGTCCATTACATTTATCCCTACAACTTTAGTATCTGGACCTATACATTTTTCAAGATAATCAGGATTTGCAATAAATACCTCATCGCGTTTGTAACCTTGTAATAGTGCAGCTTCCACTCTACGCAATCCAACCTGAGCAACTTTTGCTTCACCGGTTACCACATTGGTTTCTACAGGAGGACAAAACACTTTATCAAAAACCCATTCTGGGACAACCTCATAAGGTCCACATGCAATGAAACCATAGAGAAAATTACCACGATAATTAGTCATCAAGCTACGATCTGCGGTAAGAACTATCCTCTTGCCTGCCATTCCCCTTGTCTTTTTTACTACGATATAAATCGTTTACCCCTATTGCCCTATTTTAAAAAATTTCTCTTTTGACATATAAACAGGTATTGTATAATCTACACTGTGGGCATATCAGAACCAAGACATATTGAAAGACATCAAAAAGAGACTAGTTCGATAAGGGATTTCGTATTTGGCTTTGGAGACGGAATAAACACATCATTAGGATTGGTAGCTGGGGTTGGCGGAGCTGACCAAACATCTAGCATAATCATCTTAGCTGCAATAGTAGCAATGTTTACCGGTGCAAAAGCAATGGCAGTCCAGAATTATCTTGCAGTTAGATCTCAAAGACAGATCTTACAATCTGAAATTGAACGAGAAAAATGGGAGATGGAAAATGTTCCAGAAGCTGAAAGAGGTGAGATAGAGAGCATCTACAAAGCAAAAGGATTTACCGGGACCGAACTTGAAAATATAGTCAACAAAATTACTTCTGATAAAAAAGTGTGGTTAGATACAATGCTTACAGAAGAACTGAAATTAAATCTAGAAATAGTAGGAAGCCCGTTGAAGAGCGCTTTCCGCATGTTTGGCGCATTTTTAGTTGGGGGCATTTTACCAATTATTCCATATTTCTTTGCAAGTGGATATGTTCCACTGTTAATCGCTGTAGGTACTAGTCTATCTGCATCATTTATCATTGGAGCAATCAAATCCAAGATGGCGGGGTTAAACATGGTATGGGGCGGATTAGAAATGGCTGGCCTTGGAACTGGGATCGCGTTAATAGGATATGGTATTGGTTCAGAATTAGGTCATATTGGAATAATCAAGGCCTAGTCCTATTCATAGCAACTCTGTTTGCCACATTTGCTGCAAAAGCTCCAGCACCTATTCCATTATCTATATTTACAACTGAAAGTCCTAGTGTACAACTCTGCAACATTGAAGCAAGTGCGGCAACGCCCTTCTCTCCATATCCATATCCTACCGATGAAGGAACACCAATCACTGGAATATCCACTAAAGATGAGACTACAGACGCAAGTGCTCCCTCCATTCCTGCCACTACAATGATTACATCTGCTTCTCCATGGATCATTTTCTTAATTATTGGAAAAATCCTATGCAATCCTGCTATGCCAACATCATAGCTAGTAATGCACGTACACCCCATTGCTTCACACATTAACCTAGCTTCTTCTGCAACACCAATATCAGATGTGCCAGCAGTCAATATGCCTACTTTACCACCTGAAGATGACAGTTTCTTAAAGAACAAAATTGATGTGGTATGTTTTCCCGTCTTGGTCTTGAGTTTATGCGTCCTAGAAAAAAAAGTGACATTTTTGTAATGAATTTTGTTAATCCTCGAGGCAAGAACACAGTCTGATCTAGACATTGCAGCCAGAATGATTTTTTTTAAATCTGGCAATTGTTTTTTTTCAGCAAATATTACCTCTGGAACACCTCTTCTGATTTTTCTTCCTACATCAAATTTAGCAAAATCTTCTATTTTTTCTATAGAATAAAGAGAAAGCAATTTTTTGGCCTTGACTGCATTAATCTTTCCCAATTCAAGCGATCTCAGTATTTCTATGAGCTCCAACAATATCCATAACTGTTACGAGTTAAAAAATTTAATCAGAGTTCAAGGCTAGAAATGGCAGTCTTGACGCTTTCTACCCCTTTCTTGAACCATTCTTTTTCATTTGAATCCAGATCTAATTCTATGATTTTTTCCACTCCATTCTTGCCTAATACTACTGGTACTCCAATTGAAACATCTGAATAGCCATACTCACCATCAAGATAGGTAGATACGGGTATAACCTGCCTTGTGTCTCTCATTATAGCCTCAATAATGGTAGAGATTGCATTTCCTGGTGCATGAACTGTTGCCCCTTTGAGTTCAATCACTTTGGCTGCAACTTGTCTTGTATTTTGCACAATTTCATCAGTTTTTGGTTTTGGTAATATAGAAGTCAGAGGAATACCTGATACCGTAGAATATCTTGGAAGTGGTAGCATATTTTCTCCATGTTCTCCTATTACCAAGGCACGAATTGAATTACGAGAATAGCTTGTTGACTCGTGAATAAATTGGACAAATCTAGATAGATCAAGCATGTTACCCATGCCAAAGACTCTGTTTTTTTGAAACCCTGAAACTTTGTATGTAAGATATGCCATAGGATCTAGAGGATTAGTCACAGGAAATATCATTGCATCTTTTGCAAATTTCTTTATGTTCTCTACTACTCCTTTTACAACTGATGCGTTAATTTTTAATAGATCCATTCTTGTCATACCTGGTTTTCGTCCTGATCCAGCTACAACAACTACAATGTCTGATCCTTTCATCTCAGAATAATCATTTGAGCCTCGAATGTTTACATCTATTCCCTTTTCAGATAACATATGATTAAGATCCATTGCTTCTCCTTGTGGGAGTCCCTGCACAACATCTAGTAGAAGAATTTCATCTGTCACTTTTCTTAATGCAGTAAAAAGCGCTGCCGCTCCTCCCACTTTACCTGAGCCAATAATTGTAATCATAATCAGGCGTCAATTTAATTCGCTAATTAAACTTCACTATTATTCCCGGTAAAATCAGTGTCGAAACTATAACCTGTACTTTGTACAGAATTACAATTTATATGCATTCGAATCTGCTTACAGAATCATGGCTCTTGTAATTGATGCCCAAGTAGCAGGGATTTCTGGAGACATGTTACTTTCTGCTCTTGTAAACATAGGTGCCAATAAATCCAAAATAATTGAGGGCGTATATACATCTGAAAGTTATCTTTCGGGTTCGAAGATTCAGAATATCAATTTCGAAAAGACAACAAAACATGGAACTGAGGCGACTAGGTTGGTTTTAGACATAAAGGAAGAACCTCATGAAAGAAAGGGGATAGAGATCCAAGACTGCATATTACAAACCTCTGATAAAATAGAACTGTCGGATAGAGCCAAAGGTTTTGCAAAGGAGAGCATCAAGTCTTTAATCAGAGCAGAATCCAAGATCCATGGGGAACCAATAGAATCAGTTCATTTTCATGAAGCATCAAGCATAGATACTGTTATTGATATTATTGGTTCTGCAATAGCTCTTGATGATTTAAAAATTTTTTCTGACGAGATCATTTCTACTCCAGTTGCTGTGGGGGGTGGAACCATGAGCTTCTCACATGGAATTACGTCAAATCCTGCAAGTGCAATCCTAGAGATATTTCGCGGTTCTGATATAATAACGACGGGAGGTGGTACAAAAGGAGAGCTTACTACTCCTACTGGTGCAAGTTTACTAGTAAACCTTGCAAGTCAATGTGCTGAATTTTATCCATCTATGAAGATTAAATCAATTGGATATGGTGCCGGCAGTAAGGATTTTGAAGGATTTCCAAATGTCTTAAAAATTGTCAGAGGAGAATTGACACATCAATTTGAACAAGACACGGTTCAAATTATTGAAACAAACATTGACGATGTTTCAGGAGAAGTAATAGGACAAATGATTGACAAATTAATCTCCATGGGGGCAAAAGATGTTACCGTAGCACCAGCTGTTACAAAAAAAAGTAGACCTACCAATCTTGTTTCAGTCATATGTGATCCCTCAAATCTAAATGAGATGATTAGTACCATTACCTCCGAAACTGGTACGTTAGGAGTTAGAATCAGGACCTCAAATCGTTACATTATTCCAAGAATTATCGTCTCAGTTCCAATTACAATTTTGGGAAGGAATTTTGTAGTGCAATGCAAGGTAATAAAAAATGATGGTGTAACAAAACATTTCAAAGTAGAAGCGGACAATATAAAATCAGTTTCTGAATCGCTAGGTATTACATTTAGAGAGGCAAATGTGTTGATTACTACCGAAGTAAAACAGAATCTTCACCTAAAATGAACAAATTAGAACAGTTAATCAAATGGTTTGATGGAAAAGAGAAGGTTTTGGTAGCACTGTCTGGTGGTGTTGATAGTGCACTTGTAGCCTATGCTTCATACAGATCACTTGGAGATCTCGCAGTAGCTGTTACTGCTGATTACAAAACTCTTTCACAGGAAGAATTAGAATCAGCAAAGAAGATTTGCTCTGAGATAGGAATAAGACACATCATAATAGAATACAACGAGCTAGATAATCCAGATTTTGTTAAAAATGATAAGGATCGATGTTTTCATTGTAGAACACAATTAGCAACATATTTAACAAAAATAGCCAAGAATGAGGGAGCTGGTGTAATAGTTGATGGCACCAACCTAGATGATCTCGTAGAATATCGACCCGGTATAGCCGCATTGCGAGAAAATGGGATTCAAAGTCCACTTGTGGAAATAGGATTTACAAAAATAGAGATAAGAAATTTTTCAAGAGGAGCTGGACTTTCAGTTTATGACAAGCCTTCAAATTCATGTCTTGCATCTCGCATTCCTTGGGGTCACAGAGTTACTGCAGAAAAATTAGCAAGGATTGAAAAAAGTGAAAACGTGGTCAAACAACTTTTTGGAGTAAAACAGGTAAGAGTACGCGATTTAGGTAAAGAAGCAAGAATAGAGGTGGGACAAAATGAGCTTCATCTGCTTTCAGATTTGCAAAAGATTTCAATATTAAATGAGTGTCTCAGAGATGTTGGGTTTGAATCCATATTGATAGACAGGGAAGGATATAGACCCGGCAAACTCAATGTGATAGCAGATTGATCTATCTAGATAATGCGGCATCCACGCCTGTTCATCAAAAAGTAGTAGATGAGATGATTCCCTACTTTAAAGAACAATACGGAAATCCGTCTTCCATACATAAGTTTGGCAGGACTGCCAATGTAGCCATCCAAAATGCTAGAAGGAGAATAGCTGATTTTATCAATGCCGACAGTAAGGAGATTCTTTTGACATCAGGAGGTACTGAATCAAACAACACTGCAATTTATGGCGTAGTTTTCCAGAATAAAGGCAAACACATCATAACATCTTCTATAGAACATGATGCAATACTTGAACCCTGTAAACGTCTTGAGAGAGAAGGATATAGAATATCACATCTTCCAGTTGACAGACATGGTCTTGTAAACGTAGATGATGTTAGAAAAGAAATCTCGCAAGATACATGCCTTATTACAATAATGTTTGCAAATAATGAAGTTGGAACCATTCAACCAATAAAAGAAATTGCAAGCATAGCACATGACAACAATATAATTTTCCACACAGACGCTGTTCAAGCGGTAGGTAAAGTTCCAATTAATGTCAAAGAACTAGGAGTTGATTTGCTTTCCATCTCTTCACATAAAATAAACGGTCCTAAAGGAGTAGGTGCACTATATCTTAGAAAAGGAATCACAATATCACCACTCATACTAGGTGGAGGACAAGAAAATGGATTAAGGTCAGGAACTGAAAATGTTGCAAGCATAGTAGGTTTTGGCATGGCTTGCAAGTTAGCAAAGGATAACATGAGTCAAAACACATCTTATTTCAAAAACCTCACTTCTCAACTGATCACAAGGGTTCTATCCGAAATACCAGAAACTAATCTTAATGGACATCCTGAAAAGAGAATTCCCAATAATGCTCATTTTACATTTCTTGGTGTAAATGGTGAGGATCTTATCATTAAACTTGATGAAAATAGAATTGCTGCTTCTACAGGCTCGGCATGCTCTGTACGAACACAGAAGGCATCACATGTACTTAGGGCAATGGGCTTTTCACATGAACAGATAACTGGTTCCCTACGTTTGACCGTGGGAATTACTAATACTAAAGAAGAGATAGATGAGACTGTAGGAGTATTAAAGAAAGTAGTACGAGAGCTCCGTGCTGTCTCCCCCTACAAGAACAAGTACAATTTCTAGATTTATTGAGGCAAGACTTGGAATTGGTATCCAGTTTTCTCAGTTAGGGGAACTAGAGAATCCATTCCATCCCATACATATACTTCAGCAGAATAGTTTCCTGGAGTAGTGGGCGTCCATTGAATTTGCTCATTTACTTCATTTGATGGATTTATCGTGTCATTGACCCATTTCAAGTACACAACTTCGCCTTGACTATCTTTTACTTGAACAATGTATGAAATTTTCTGACCATTTTGATAATCGCCATTTGAAATAATATCCTTGAAAGTTATTGTCTGACCCACCTTAGGACTTTGTAACAGAGGAAGTCCGTTTATGTCATTAATTTGTGCAGCTTGGCTAACATTTGGAAGATATCCTTCTTGTGGAACACTAGATTGATACGTTTGAGGTGACGGTTGGGATGTCTGAGTGGGGGATGAATTTGTTTGTGAAGACGAAGCAACTGTTGAACCTATTATGACAGATCTCCCTAATGCGTCCATATTGTCATGATACCAGGCTTGTACTATTCCTCCAACAGGTGATATCAAGGCAGTTCCATATTCGTTACATATCCAAGATGGCATCTTGAATATTCCTTGGAATGCTCCTGAACCTGGTGTAGTTTCAGTAAGTGTGAACCCTGTAGCGGCAAGCCCTCCATGAAATACTCCATTTATCGTACATTGATGAAATCTAAAGCCCTTTATCCATACCTCAAGGAGTATATTTCCACTAGCATCTCCTACCGTATCCACTGCAGGAGAATTTGGATCGCTTACAGTTGTAAACGATTGGATAGTGCTATCATCGGATACAAGATCTGGATCGTATAATGTTATTGTGACTGGTGAGCCAATTCTATAATTTGCCGAATCAAGCGTTACTACCCCTGTATGTGTTGGAAGATTGTTTTTTGAGGTAACAGTAGTTTGTTGACCAGCCGATGAACCTGAAATAGAAAAGTTGATTCCATTTTGATCTACCATTTGACCATTTACAAGAAATACAATATTGCTACCAAATGTCTGTAGAGTTTTTATCAGATTTGGATCAAATTGATTTAATTGATTTACTTCTACATATGAAATTGTACCTGTAAAAATACCCGAGCCAGCAGCTGTTTCTTGAAGTTCAGCACGATATATGGCATTGTTCACTGTTTGACCATTTTGCATGCCAAAAGAAAATAGATCGAAAATGATTGGTTGCACATCGGTTTCATCTGAAATGCTACCGCCTGAACTACCAAAATTAATTTCTAGATACACTGGAGACGATGAAGATTGAGATTCAATCGAAGCTACTGTGGAATCGCTTATTTGAACAAGACCATTTCCAGAAGAAATGGTACCAGGGACTAGGATTTGAACAGATGAACTACTAGATGCACTGCCAAAATGAAGAGTCATGCTAGTACCTGAGAAGGAATTAATTCCTAGCTGTTGTTGAAACGATCTTAAATCATAATTAACCCAGTTTGTTCCGCCAGAATTAGGTTGGCTAACATCTATGAACAAATCTTTTAGAGTAGCAGTAGTGATTCCAAGATTCAAGGTAATCTCATGAAAATTAGTAGACGGTGTCGATCTGGTATCTACCATTAATCTGGCAGAGTTTGCGTCAGGAACACTAGAAGAAACAGAGATCGGGTTTGAAAGACTGTTTGGATTTGGATAAAAATTCACATCAGAAGCGCCAGTCAGTGTTACTGGGCTTCCAATCTTTAATGTGGGGACTACAGCTGAGCTTCTATAATCATCTAAACTCTCAATAATTCCTGAGTTTAGAATCTGATTACTATCAGACAGCGTAATGGTTTGCTTTTGTCCTGGTCCAAACTGACCTTGACCAGAACCAAGAGTAAGACCAGCAGTAGGTGCGGTGCCAGAAACGATAGATGTTGATTGTTGATCATATTCTATACTACTTGATTGTCCTCTAGGAGCATTCTGCGAAATGCCAATTGTGGAGATGCTATCATAATCACTCTCAAAAACTCCAGTGTTTGGGCCAGTTTCTACAAATGTTACTAATTGGTTGTAAGTTACCCCATTTGCGATTATTGATGAGCTGGTTTGAAGGTTGTTTGTCTTCAGGTTAACAACACTTCCAAGATTCATTTCCACCTTTCCATTGTCCTGAAAACCTAAGCTACTAAGATAGGGTACCAGATTTACAAGCCCGGAAGTATTACTTCCGCCAGATTCTGAAAATGCTTGATAGAAAGTTGCTTCAGGATTGTTGACATTAAATGTCCACGAATCTATTGCAGTTGGATCCTCATCTAATTGAATATCATTTATTGTTGCAAAAACTTCAGAGCCTGTAGAATATGCATTCCTATCAAGGGTTATGGAAATATTTGGAATTTCAAAGTACGTAAGATCAACACTTTGTGTTCCTGTAGCCGCATCGTATTCTACATTAACATCATTATTTAATGAGAAAAGTTGAATGACTGGCCATATATTTTGATTAATTCCAATTTGGCCTGCACTTACACTTGGATTTGTATTCAAAGAAGGAGGATTTCTAACTACATTATTCTGATTAACGGCTGGTGGTTGCAGAGTACCACTACATGAGTTAAATGATGCAAGTCCTTGAGTGGTACCTGAAAGACCGCTAGAGTCTGGAATTGCGACACCGTCAGTTTGCGAAAAGTCAGCCCCCAGTACAGATGAAGAAGTAGAACCTGAGCAGAAAACTCCAAAGTCTAGATTTTGGCCCGGCGCACCGCCCAATGCTATTTGATCTGCCTGTTTAGCTGCATTTGTATTAGCAAAAAATGCATACCAATAGCCATCTGATCCTTGAAC